>JAZNQW010000138.1:0-12947 GCA_045590435.1 Alphaproteobacteria bacterium
ACAAAAAAGTAGTTAACATTTTTGCCGTTTTTTGCTACTTTTTTTGGTATAATTTGGGAGAAGCGTGTGAGGATTAAATTTCGCACGTTTTTTGCGTTTTAAATACCCGGAAGTTTTAACATAAAATTTGTCGCGACAAAATAGTTCGCGACATTTTAGCCGCTTTATGCTATCTTGAACGGTATAATCGGAGGCGAAGTGTGAAAACTTCAAAAATCAACGATTTATACTCTTAAAAAGTGTAAAACATACAAAATTATCCACAAGAAATATGTACAGTACAAAAAAGGGGGTTTACATTTTTGCCATTTTTTACTACTTTTTTTGGTATAATTCGGGAGAAACGTGTGAGGATTAGATTCCGCACGTTTTTTGCGTTTTAAACGGACTACTTTAACCGGCCTTCGGAAGTAAAATTCCGAGGGCTTTTTTTGTGCCTGTTTTTCAAAAAACTACTGGACTTCTACCGAAAAGCAAGCATTCATTGTTATCAATAGGAGACAAAGATGAATTGGAAAAATCTAGAGGACTATCCGCTTAAAGATCTGCAGAAGATGTGGTTGGACTACTTCGATAAGCCTTATTGTTCAAACAGTAAGGCTTTTTTCGTATCCCGCATCGGTTACAGGTTGCAAGAGCTCAAGTTCGGCGGTTTGAAGCCGGAAACAAAAAACATGCTGATAAAAATGTTCAACTCCAAGGAATACCGTAATCCGATTTTTATCAAAGACGAGCGTTTGCCGAGTGTTGGCACGATTTTGGTAAAAGTCCATAACGGTGTGGAACATCGCGTGCGCATTAAAGGTGCGGCGCAAATTGAGTATAACGGCAAAATTTATAAGACTTTGACCGCGGTGGCCCGGCAAATTACCGGTCGGCACTGTTCGGGTTACAGTTTTTTCGGACTATCGGAAAAGAGAGGTTAACATGAGTGAAGACATTATAAAGAGTATCAAATGTGCCATATATACGCGCAAATCAACGGACGAAGGACTGGAAAAAGAGTTTAACACCCTGGAAGCTCAGCGTGAAGCCGGCTTAAATTATGTTAAGTCGCAGGTACATCAGGGTTGGGAAGCCTTGGCCGAACACTATGACGACGGCGGATATTCCGGCGGCAATATGAACCGCCCGGCCCTCAAACGCCTGTTTGAAGACATCAAAGCCGGAAAAGTCGATATGATTGTGGTTTATAAAATCGACCGTTTAACCCGCTCGCTGACCGATTTTTCCAAGATGGTCGAGTTATTCGACGAATATAACGTGTCGTTTGTTTCGGTCACGCAGAACTTCAACACCTATGATTCGATGGGCCGGCTGACCTTGAACGTGTTGCTGTCGTTTGCGCAATTTGAGCGCGAAGTCAGCGGCGAGCGTATCCGCGATAAAATCTCGGCCTCGAAAAAGAAAGGCATGTGGATGGGCGGACCGTTGCCGCTCGGCTATGATTTACAGGATAAAAAACTGGTTATTAACCCTAAAGAAGCGGCTTTGGTGCGGCTGTTGTTTGAAAAATACACCGTGTGCAAATCGCCGCAATATCTGGCAGACTGGCTCAATTCCAACGGTTATCGCACCAAAAGCAAGGTTACCAAAAAAGGCCAAGTCGTCGGTGGCAAGCAGTTTGACCGCGCCCATTTGTACCGGATTTTAGATAACCGGATATATTTAGGCAAAATCTTTTATAAGGGCGAGCTTTACGACGGACAGCACGAGGCGATAATCTCGCAAGCCCTATGGGATAAGGTGCATAAGCTGAAAGACAAGCCGGTTTCCGAAAAAGGACCAATTAACAAGACCTTTGAGTTCAAAACACTTAAAGGTCTTTTATTTTGCGGCTGTTGCGGCTATGCGATGGTGCCGACCAAGGCGGTTAAGCACAATAAGGAATACTATTATTACACATCGCTCAAGGCCATTCGCAAGAGTTACCGCTTTTGCGAGGTCAAGTCGGTGCCGGCATTGGCACTTGAAAATTATGTGATGAACAAGCTCAAAACCCTGATTACCGACCCGTTGTTGGTGCATTCACTCTCCAAAGAGGTGCTTAAACATGCGCCGAACAAAACCGAATACGATGTGGTTAAAGTGGTTCAAGGCAACAAGCTCATCAACTCATTGAGTGCCGAAACGCGTCAGCAACTCTGCAATTTGGCCATCTCGCGGATTACAATTTGGCCGGATAAAATCAAAATCCAGCTCAAAAATTCGATGGATAAACTGGTGCAAAACAGCCTGCTCGAGAACAACGTGTGGGTTTATAATCCGGAAACTTCGGCTTATGAAATGACGGAAAACGTTGCATTTTTGAAACGTCGGCAACAAACCGAGATTTATGTCGGCGACGAGGCGGAAGAACGTCATCAGGATAAGCAGATGATTGTGGCACTGGTGCGGGCGTTCGGCTGGCAACATAAACTCGAGCGCGGTAATTTAAATATTCAGGAACTGGCGCAACTCGAGCAGATGGACCGCAGTTATATGGGCAAAATCATTCGCCTGACCTGTCTGGCTCCGGATATCGTCGAGAGTATTTTGGCCGGTCTGCAACCGCGTGATTTAACACTTAAAGACTTGATTCGTAATACAATTCCGGTGGATTGGAACGAACAGCGCAAAATGTTCGGCTTTCGCCAAGAATAAACAATAAGAGAAAATTCAATGACAACAGAAAATCAGAATAAATCTGAACGCTTGGCGTTTCCGGATACAATCCCGTCTGAGTATGGCTTTATTACTATTGACCGGGAATTTGTGAATTGGCCGCTGTTTCACGATGATGTGGCGTGGAAAATGATGTGCTATCTGTTAATGCGTGCCAATTATAAAACGCGCTTTTGGGGTACACGCACGATTAACCCCGGCGAATACGTTACAAGCTACGCGCATTTAGGAGAAGATTTGCACAAATCTCGCGACGAGGTCAAGCGCTTGCTGACCAAACTGAAAAATATCGGCGAAGTGAAGACGACGCGCCTCGGTAACGCCCTACTTATTTCAATGCCTAACTATTTGAAATATCAACGGTTTCGAACGCGTCGGCATAAGGACAGCGCCCGACCTGTGCCCGACATCAGCCCTGAAGATGAACCGCAGGCGCTCACGACTAAAGAAAATAAACCAGGGAATAATTTTAAAAGGAAAGAAAATTATACGCGCAAGCGAAATTTTTCTTCAGCTGATAGTGACGACAATTTCAGAAGTTTGGGCAATATTTTTGCTCAGCAAAAGTGGTCACCGGCAAAAAAATATCACTTTAACACCTTTCCGCCGGACCGAGCGGAGGTTGAAATGTATATTAGGGAAAAAGCTCTGGAGGTAAATCCGGAGCATTTTTTTGATTATTATGAGCGACACGATTGGTGTGACCGGAAATACAGAAAATTGGACGGCTGGCATTTCGCATTGCATCATCTCGCCAAAACCGGCACGTATATATAACCGGTAATACAAAAGGCGGTGGCATCCCCCCCACCGCCTTTTCTGGGAAAGGATAGAGATTATTCAAAGGTAAAAATCTAAAGGTTATATTTTTCCTCAAATATATCTAAAGCCGTTATTTTATTTAAATCTAAATCACTATACCCATATTTTTCTTTTAGTTTTTCAATTTTTTCAAAAGCTCTTTTTTTAGCCACCTCATGTATTTTCTGTAATTGTTCTTCATTATGATTAATATTACATATTATTATATCTGCCACTTCTTCGTTTGTAAACAGGCATAACTGGGGTATATTTTTTTGAAGATTCTCAATAATTAAATTTTTGAAAATTTTATCAGAGTAATTTATTTTGTCTTTTATGCTGGCTATTTTTTTTATAAGGACTGGAGCATATAATATGTTTGAAAAAAATTCTTTCACTCTATTGTTCAGCTCAACAAGATATGTTTTTGAGTCTTTTTCATTTAATAAATATTTTGAAGAATTATCTAATAAGCTACAGTCATAGTAAAATGTTTCACAAAAGAAATATAAGGCTTCTTTGTATTTATGTTCTTTAAGTAAGAAACGCCCCATATTATACCTAGTATTGCGATACAATCCATAATTACCATCAGCCAATTCTGTCATCGACTGTTTATTAAGGTTTTCCCAAATTTCGTCATTGTTAGTCATTGTTCTGCATTTGCCATTTTCATATTATCTACATTTGACCATATTAAAACATACTTCCGTTCCAGCCCCAGAGGTCTGCCGGATGGTAGGTTACGTAAACATTTGCACCGTTAATACCGTAGTCGCTTTGCAAAATGTCACAAATCTCGCCGGTTAATCCCTGACATGCTGATTTAGATGCCGACCCCAACAGCCGGATAGCTATGTAAGCACCTTTTTCGAGCTTACGCTCTGCCATATACAGTGCTTTATCATCCTCGATGTTCGCCATGATATAGGCTTTCGGCTTACCGAATGCGGCCGAAACGGCACCGGTCAGCTTCTTTTGCAAGTCATCCTTCTGGCTCGCGTCCAGTTTAATACTCATTTTTGCTTCAATGTACGGCATTTTTTATCTCCTTTAAAAAATAACAATTGCTTTAATTATCACCGCAAAATGCAAGATGTCAAAAAGAAAAAACTTTTGATACAACATATTCATCGCCGGCAAAAAATTTAACGGGTCCTTCCTGGCGATTTTTGTATGCGGGGCCGCAAGCCGCGCCATTTTTCTAGTGAAACAGGTTTTTGTTTACTGGTCACCCCTTTGCGGAAACCCTTATTCCATAAGGCTTCTGAGCGATTATGAAAAATTCTGGCTGGTCACTGGTCACTTCTGGCTGGTCACTTGCCTGGTCACCCGAGGAAAAAATCTAGTAAATAAATATACTTAAGGCATAAAAAGGCATAAAAAAGAGTGGTCAGTTTTACCTTTCCACTCTATATCAGTTATGCTTATTAAACATAACGAGCTCCTTTCAAGCAACCTTTACCGGAGAAGGTATTGATTGCGAACAATATTATTCTTTGCCTGATTCAACAAGCATTCCGTGATAGCACATTGGATAGTAATGTTAATCACATCATTTAAATTGCGAGCCTGAGTATAGCTATAGATAGTGTTACCCCTTGATACCCAAGTCAGCATATTTAACGCTTCCAACAATTTAATCATCTCCTTACTGTTTGTAGGTTAATTGAAACGATGTACCCACATCGTCCCTTCCGGTGATAGAATACGATAAAAATTTCAACATGTCAAATTCGCAAATATTGTAACCAGGGAAAATATTATTTATTTCTATCTTTAAGATATTTTTTTTACAATTTGCCAAACAAAAAAGTCACAAATTACCGAACGAAAAAGTCACAATTTGCCGAACGAAAAAGTCATAAATGACCGAATTAAGTCTTGCAATTTTATAAAATGCGGCTTATACTCTCTATAAATTGTAACTTAGAGGTGACAAATGAAGCAGTATAAAAAGCGTATTGCAGACGAAATATTAAAGTTCAAGCTGGAAAGTAAAGGTGCCGTCTTAATTGAAGGTGCAAAGTGGTGCGGAAAAACGACAACAGCTAAACAAGTGGCAAAAAGTATTGTTGTTATGCAAGACCAGGATAAATCTTCCAGTAATATTGAGTTAGCAAATATTAAACCTTCAGTATTGCTTGAAGGAGATACGCCGAGATTAATTGATGAATGGCAAGTAGCTCCGAAACTCTGGGATGCAGTGCGTTATGAAGTTGATGAGCGTGATGAATTTGGGCAATTTATATTGACCGGTTCCGCTGTTCCTGCTGACATATCCGAAATTTTCCATTCCGGTACCGGTAGAATAGCGAGAATGTTAATGCGACCGATGAGTTTGTATGAATCAGAGGACTCTACTGGAACCGTGTCATTGAAAGAATTATTTGCTGGCAATACGGACATTGCGGGAAAATCAGATATTGATTTAGATAAACTGACATTTTTAATTTGTCGCGGTGGTTGGCCTAAGGCGCTTGATTGTTCTGAGCGTGTAGCTTTAGCGCAAGCCTTTGATTATTATGATGGTGTAATTAACAGCGATATTTCTCGGGTCGACAATGTAGAGCGTAATTCTGAACGTGCCGCCAGAATAATGCGTTCATATGCTAGGTTTGTTGCCTCTCCTACCAAAATGTCGTCAATTGTGCATGATATTATTGCCAACGAGGCGAGTAAAATTTCGGATGACACAGTAGCCTCGTATATTAAAGCGTTGAAACAAATATTTGTGATTGAGGATGCACCGGCATGGAATCCTAATTTAAGGTCTAAATCGGCTATCAGAATGTCTGATACACGTTATTTTGCAGATCCTTCCATTGCTACGGCGGCTCTGGGTCTCGGACCGAAAGATTTGATAAATGATCTTAATACCATGGGGCTGATTTTTGAAAATATGTGTATTCGTGACTTGCGTGTTTATGCTGAAGCCCTTGATGGCAAAATTTATCACTACAGAGACAGTAGCGATCTGGAATGTGATGCGGTTATTCATCTGCGAAACGGATCATATGGCCTAATTGAGATTAAGCTCGGTGGCGATAAACTTATTGAAGAAGGTGTCGCAACCCTGAATAAATTAGCGGGCACAATTGATACCACAAAAATGAAGGCTCCGGCATTTAAAATGGTGCTGACCGGTGTTGGTGATTACGCTTATCGCCGTAAGGATGGTATTTTGATCGTTCCGGTTGGAAGCTTGAAGGACTAAAAATATAAGGTAAAATTCAGTATTAAGGACTAGTTATGGCAAAACAAGTAAAAGTAAAAGAAGAGCGCTTAGAAGATATTTTATTCAGCTGTCGGAATCACTTGCGCGGCCGTGCGCCAATGACGGATAAACGTGATTTATTGCTGACTCTTGTGTTTTTGAAATTTATCGGAGACCGCTTTAATGAACAGCGCGATATAATTTTCGAAGAAAATAAAGAAGATCCTGATTTCGCAAAATTTGCCGTAACTAAATCATCTTTTTATAAAAAAGCCGGGGTATTCTTTTTACAAGATGATTATCGCTGGGAAGAGCTTATTAAAAAAGAGCCTAAAAATATGGCTGTTGCCTTTGATACGGCCATTTCAAAATTGGAGCAAAATGAAACAAAACTAAAAAATGCTTTACCACAACAAATATTTACCAAAACAGCGCTAGAGCCGGCTGTACTAAAGTCAGTTGTTGATGAAGTCAATAAAATTGACCGTAAGCGTTTTCAGGATAAAGACTTAATTGGTCGTGTTTATGAGTATTTCTTACAGGCATTTTCTATCAATGCGGACAAGGAAGAAGGAGAATTTTATACTCCACATAGTATTGTAGAGCTTATAGCATCTTTGATTGAGCCATTTGATGGGACATTATACGACCCATGTTGCGGATCCGGCGGCATGTTCGTGCAGTGTATGAAGCTTGTTGAAGCGCACGGAGGCAATACAAAAAATATTAACGTATATGGTCAAGAGTCAGAGCCAAGCACATATCGTTTAGCTAAAATGAATTTGGCAGTTCGCGGTATTTCGTATGACTTGGGAACACACGCTTCCTCAACATTTACGGATGATCAACATAAAGATAAAAAGGTTGATTACATCATGGCAAACCCGCCTTTTAACTTAAAAAAATGGCGAACAGCAGATACTTTGTTAGACGATGTGCGCTGGAAGGGATATGCCGTTCCACCGGAGAGTAATGCCAATTATGCATGGATTTTGCATATGCTAAACAAATTAGAGGTTACAAAAGGTGTAGCCGGATTTTTGTTAGCAAATGGCGCTTTGGACGATAGCGATACTCTAGAAATTCGTAAAAAACTATTGCAGAATGATAAAGTTGAAGCGATTTTTGTATTGCCTCGAGAAATGTTTTATTCTACCGATATTAGTGTTACATTGTGGATTTTGAACAATAATAAAAAAGGTGGAGCATATCACGGACGTCAATTACGCAACCGAGAAAATGAAGTTCTGTTTGTTGATTTAAGGACTTGGAATCAAAATATTTACGAAAAGAAATATGTTCAATTTTCCGAAGAACAAATTGCAGATGTTTGTAAAATATATCACGATTGGCAGACTCTTAATACCAAAGAAAGACCGGTAAAATATGCAAAACCGGAATTGTATTATTCCGCCGGATTGGATGAAATTGCTTCAAAAAATTATAGTTTAGTACCAAGCCGATATATTGAATTTGTTGACCGTGACACGGCATTAGATTACAAGACAGCTCTACAAACTATTGGCGCAGAAACAAAAGAATTGATTGAGCGTCATAAAGATAACCAAGATAAACTAATTAAAGCTTTTGAAACTTTAGGGTATAATATGGAGTAATATTATGCAGTGGGTTTCTCTTGGTGACTATATTGAGCAATGTGACGAGCGCAACTCAAAAGGAAAATATGGAGAGGAGGATGTTAAAGGTATAGCCACCTCAAAACAACTTATAGAAACAAAAGCAAATCTTGAAGGTGTTTCCTTATCGTCATATAAAATTGTTAATCCTAATGAATTTACATTTGTTCCCGATACCTCAAGACGTGGGGATAAAATGAGCCTTGCCTTTAATAATTTTGGGAAAGCTTGTATTGTTTCATCTATCTCATGTGTTTTTAGGATTAAAGACCCTTTAGAGTTGTTGCCTGATTACTTATATTTATGGTTTTGTCGTCCAGAGTTTGACAGATATGCACGATTTAATTCATGGGGTAGTGCTCGCGAGGCTTTTAGTTATGAAGATATGGAGCGGGTGCGAATTCCACTACCGGATATTGATGAACAGAGAAAAATAGTTTCTGTTTGGAAAGGATTGCGAGATTTAAAGGTACAAAATGAGGTCATTGCCGAACCTTTATTTGAACTCTGTCAAAGCTATTTGAAACAACTCAAGGAAGAATACGAACCAACCGAAATTGGCCCATACATTGAATTGTATGATCAAGTAAATACCAAAGGGTATAATCATCCTGTAGTTGGAATAAATAAAAATAAAGAATTTATGCCTACCGTCGCAAATATAGAAAATATTGATATTAAAAAATATAAAGTTATTTCAAAGAATGTTTTTGTATTTAGTGGCATGCAAACAGGAAGAGATGTTTGTATTCGTATAGGTTTATATAATGGAGACAATTCGGCATTAATGTCGCCAGCATATACAACATTCAAGGTTAAAGATGATAAAAAACTGATACCGGAATTTTTGTTTTTATGTTTCAATAATAACGAAATGGATAGATATGGTTGGTTTATTAGCGATTCAAGCGTTCGATCAAACCTTGATTGGAATAGATTTTTGGAAATAAAAATTCCTATCCCGTCTCCAGAAAAGCAACGTGCCATTGTAAACATTTATAATTGTGCCAAAGAAGCTAAGGACATAGCAAACAAAACAGATCAATTAATTAAAGATATTTGTCCTGCCCTTATGCGGCAAGTGATAGGAGAAGCATCATGAGTGGAAAGATGTTTGAAAGTGAATTTGAAGAAGGTGTAATCCAGCTTTTACAAGATGAGAGATGGAATTATACTTTTGGTGGTAACTTACACCGTATGATTTCGGATCCTATTTTGGAAGATGATTTACGTTCTTACTTGCAAGCTCACTACGCAGATAAAGGATTGCTTTCTGAAGATTACGATATGATCGTTGCAAAAATTCGTAATATTGGTGGTTCTAGCGACTATAATGCTCTTGCCAATACCTATAATCTTTACCATGATGGCTTTGACTTTGTGAAATCCGGCATAGATCCTTTTAAGTTGGAATATATTGATTTTGAGCATCCGGATAAAAATATTTTTAGGGTTGTTAATCAGTTCGAAATGCAACAAAGCAATAATTCCCTGCGTATTCCGGATATTCTATTGTTTATTAACGGCATTCCTGTATGTATTTTTGAACTTAAGAATCCGACTGATGAAAATGCAACAATCCGTGATGCGCATACGCAAATTACCGTGCGTTATCGTCGGGATATTCCTGCCTTGTTAAAATATTGTGCAGTAGCTTGTATTAGCGACGGATCCAATTCTCGTTTAGGCACAACCTTTACACTTTATGAGTTTTTCTATGCTTGGAAAAAGGTAGAAAATGAAGATGAGCCGGGAATGGGAATAAAAGAGCTAACTTCTTTGATAAAAGGTGTTTTTAAACCAGCACGGTTCTTGGAAATTTTAAGAGACTTTGTTTATTTTCCGGATCAATCCGATGGGATGAAAGAAGAAGAAATTATTTGTCGGTATCCGCAATTTTTTGCCGCCCGAAAATTATGTGCCCATGTTTTGAAGCACTTAAGAAGTACCGGTGGCGATGGTAAAGGTGGTATTTATTTTGGTGCAACAGGATGCGGTAAAACTTATACTATGCTGTTTTTATCTCGTTTATTAGCTTTGAGATGCCGCAAAGAGCTGGGAAGCCCGACCATTGTTTTGATTGTGGACCGCGAAGATTTGGAAAATCAGGCCGCTAAACTGTTTTGTAAGTCAACAAAATATTTATGTGATAAAGAAGTGCGGGTATTTGATTCTCGTAAAGATTTAGCAACAGAGTTATCTGAGCGTGAAACTGGTGGCTTTTATATCACCACCATTCAGAAGTTTACCGAAAGTACCGGTCTTTTAAGTGACCGTAGTAATATCATTTGTATGAGTGATGAGGCGCACCGGACACAAAATCATCTTGGTAGTAAACTCAAAATCAATGCTAAAGATAAAGCTTCTGGAGAAGAAAAATTAGGTGCCTTTATTACATACGGTTTTGCTAAATATCTGCGTGATGCACTGCCGAATGCTACGTATGTTGGTTTTACCGACACTCCGACTGATGAAGCAATCCATGTATTTGGTGGCGAAGTTGATCGTTATACAATGCTTCAGTCACAAAAGGATGGTATAACTGTTCCGATTAAATATGATCCGCGTTTGGCTCGTGTTTTCTTAGATACCCAAAAGGCGGAGGAAATTGAGCAGTATTATAAACAGTGCGAAGAAGAAGGCGCAAAACCGGAAGATATTGTAAAAAGCAAAAAGGCTATGAGTAGTATGAATGCTATCTTGGGTGATCCGGACAGATTGGAGCGTTTGGCCAAAGATATGATTGCTGATTATGAGACCAGATGCGCTGACAAGCCTGATTTACTACAAAAAGCAATGATTACATGTAGTGATAGACTTATTGCGTATCGGTTATACAAAATTATAGAACGCTTACGCCCGAGGTGGTGTCAGCCGATGAAAGCTCTTGATACTTCTAAATTTACCGCTGATGAACTGGAAAAACTAAAACCGGTACGTTTTGTTAATATTGTAGCTACACGGGCTAAAGACGACAAAAAGGATATGTATGACTTGCTAGGTGATGATACCTATCGTAAGGAGCTGGATACGGAATATAAAAACGAAAACTCAAACTTCCATATTGCTATTGTGGTGGATATGTGGATTACCGGCTTTGATGCACCTCCGCTTACAATTTTATATAATGATAAGCCTTTGCAAAAACATACACTTATTCAAACGATTAGCCGTGTCAACCGTAAGTATAAAAGCAAAGAATGCGGATATGTCGTAGATTATATTGGTATTCGTGAGAACATGAAAGAAGCCATGAAGCGTTACGGTGGCGATGTTTCTCCAAAAGGCGATTTAGAGGATGCACATGCCGCGCTTAAAAATGAGTTGCAGATTCTAAAAGAAATGACACAAAGTTTATCATTTGAAAAATTCTTTGGTACACAACCATTAACACGGTTACAATTTTTACAAGAAGCCGCCGAGTTTATTTTAAATAACAGCTTTGAAGAAAAAGGAAAAACTTCATTTAAGACTTCTTATAAAGGCCATGTAAAGAGATTGCGTAGTGCCTACGATATTTGTAATCCGGCCGGGATTTTGAGCGATGATGAGGCATCTTGGGCTCAATGTTTTATGGGTATTATGTCATTTTTGCGTAAAATTACGGATACAACCCATGATGTGGAATCAATGAATAGAGCGGTGGAACAAATGGTTAAAGAAGCCCTCGCTTGCACCGGCGTAGAAACTGTATTAAACGCAAAAGAGGAAGAAGATATTTTTGACGAAACATTCCTGAAAGAATTGGAAGATGTCAAAATGCCCAATACTAAATTCCAGCTACTGGCCAAACTTCTGGGACAGGCAATAAAGGAATATGGTAAAGTTAATAAAGTTAAAGCCGAGCATTTTACAAAATTACTCAATGACACCGTGGATCAGTATAATACCCGCGATAAATTAACCTTTACCAATGAAGTAGCAACAGATACTGTAAATGCCATTAGTGAGATGGTTGAGGAAAAAGTAACTTCTCTGACGGAAAAGCTTCTTGATTTGTTTAAGAGCTTGAAAAGAGATAAAGAAGAATTTAAAAAGCTCGGTATTACCTTTGAAGAAAAGGCATTTTATGACATTTTAGTTGATGTCCGGGACACTCACAAATTTGAATATCCGGAGGAAAAATGTAAAATTCTGGCGCAAAAAATTAAAGAATTAGTCGAAAACGCATCACTTTATGCCGATTGGATAAATAACGATAATATTCGCAACGGACTAGCCAGCGATTTAACAAAACTCTTATATAAACAAGGTTATCCGCCAGAATGGGATGATGAAATTTTCCAAAAAGTTTTGGAACAAGTGGAAAACTTTAAAAAATATAAAGAGGAATAAAATATTTTATGTATGAATATGTTGTTAAAGTATCATCTGGGAATTTTTAATGGGATAAGACAAGATGTATATATATTCATTTTTTTCAGGATTAGGTTCTCTAGATTTGGGTTTTGAAAGTGCTGGATTCAATATAGCTTTTGTAAATGAATACAATCCATTATTTTTAGAAAGTTATAAATATGCACGCAGAAATAATAACACAACGCCGCTTTTAGGATATAATAATTGTAGCGCTGAAGTTTTTTTAGATGATAATACTTGGAATAGTGTATTTCATGATCAACATGAAT
>JAZNQW010000139.1:0-18684 GCA_045590435.1 Alphaproteobacteria bacterium
ATGTATTCGGAACAGTGCTTGAAACCGCCACTGATGACGAATTTCTGCCGTTGCGCGTTGAATATATGGAGGGTTTTGCCGGCGAAGTTCGCACCGAATATCAAAAGATTTTGGAAAAAATCAAAACAAAATGTTGCCGAATTAACTATTTTGTGTGTCCGCAGGCCAACCGCTTAACGCAGGCAATTTTCGATACCTATGGTGACGAGCCGGTTTTCCCATGGGATAATGATGCTTCCGGTGTTTTCAAAAATCCGAGTAACGGCAAATGGTATGCGCTGATTATGAGCATTGACCGGAGTAAGCTCGATAAAAAGCTGTCCGGCGAAGTTGAAGTCGTAAATATTAAATTAGATGAAGATAAAATACAGAAATTGCACCGGCAAGCCGGTTTTTATCCGGCATATCACATGAATAAGAAAAATTGGCTTACGATTACTCTTGATGATACCGTACCGGATAAGGTTTTGCTTGAATTGGTTGATCAGAGCCATGCCTTTACGGTTGGTAAGCACAAACGCAGCCTAAATGGAAACAATGCATGGTTGGTGCCGGCAAATCCGAAGTTTTTTGATATTGAAGCTGCGTTTGCCAAGCAAAAAGAGATTATGTGGAAACAATCGAGTGATTTGCAGGTCGGAGATACGGCATATATGTATGTCGGCGCGCCGATTTCGGCGGTTTTATACAAGTGTATGGTTACGGCGGTGGATATTCCGTATGATTACGAAGATGAAAACCTCAAAATAACTAAAGTGATGAAAATTAAACTGCTCAAGAAGTATGCTAAGAATTTTATGAGCTTTGCCAAACTCGGTGAATACGGTGTTAAAACGGTGCGTGGTACGAGGATTTGTCCGCCGAATTTAGTTGCTGTGCTGAAATAATATAAATTCGGTTAATGTTTTTTAAATTTCTTTTGAAAGATAATACCATACATATATTTGTTATGGAGATTTACATGATAACGTCTAAATTAAAAACGGCTTTGTTGGTTATGGTTTTTATATTGGGTTGCACCAACTTAGCATACGAACTGATTATTTTGCGACAACTGGTTAATTTTGTTGGTTCGAATACGATTTTAACTTCGGTGGTGATTGCTTTTATTTTATTGTTTTTATCGTTGGGGTATTATGTCGGTTCTGTAATATCGGTAGCTAAGTTTTCGATTAGGAAAATTTGTTTGCGGCTGATGTTTGTTTTAACAATTTGGTATGTTATCTCTTGTTCCTATTTTACAATGAGCTTATTTTTTGTGGCGGCGGCAAAGATAACCATGCAATTGCTGGCGTTGATTTTTGCGTTTTCCTTTGTTAATTTAATTGTGCCGTCTACCATAGCCGGGATAGTGACTGCTTTGGTCGGGCGAATTATACACCGTGCCGACAGCAATTATACAGGCAGATTTATGGCGGTTGATACGGTTGGAAGTGTTTTGGGATCGTTGGGAACAACGTTGATTTTGATGCCGTTTATCGGTGTTTCTAAAACAATTTTCGTGATGGCTGTTATTTCAGCGTTAACAATGATTATTATTGCCAGAAAAAGGCAAATGATGACTTGGGCGATTTGCTTTGGGTGGCTTGTGTTTGTCAGCTATGTGATTAATTATATGAATTTCTTTGTGAAAGAAAGCAGTTTGGTAAAAGATGATGCTGTTTCTCGTCTGGAAATTGTGAAATATCCGGATGATTCAAAAATAATGTTCATTAACGGTCAGCTTGCTTCAAAGTTTGCCAAAGATGAAAATGATTTCTTTGAATATGTTAAATTTATTAACCGAAATATTATTGATACATTGCCGCAAGATAAAGTATCTAAGATTTTGGTGCTTGGGGCAGGTGGCTTTACGGTGGGTATAAATGATGAACGAAATATATATACATATTTGGATATTGAAAAGAATTTGCAACAAATTTCCGAGGAAAAATTTTTGGAAGAGAAATTGACGGCCAATAAAAAGTTTATTTTTACCGACGCTTATGTTTATATGCTGCAAAATAAGGAAAAATATGATGTTATTGTGCTTGATGTCTATTCTTCGGTGCATAGTATGCCGATTAATTTTGTGACAGCGGAGTTCTTGAATATAATAAAAGAACATTTGGCGGAAAATGGTGTTCTGGCGGCTAATATTGTGACTGATGCTACTTTTAATAATAAATTTTCAAAACGCCTGGATAATACTTTCAGATATGTTTTTAACAGGAATTTGTCAAGACAGGTTATTCAAGATTTCAATCCGTTTGAAAGCGGATTGTCTAATGTGATTTATACATATTATAATCGGTCGGAGGAAGAGGAAATATATACGGCAGATAAAAATTCGGCCATGTATGGTCAATATTAGATTAAATTTGTAACTGTATGTGGATAATATAGGTTTTTATATGGTTTCTTTTGTGAAACTATTGTTCCCAAAAGTGCCTACTTTACAAGCTCGATATTTGATGCTAATATGCTCGCTGAGGAGGAAAAATGCAGCGAGCTTATACCATAAAAGAAGAAATTTGGAGCAGTGTGGTTCACGGTATCGGTATTTTATTCGGAATTACCGCATTGACCGTTTTAACGGCAATGGCCGCGCGGTTCGGTAATGTGTGGAGTGTTGTTTCATCAGCGATTTTCGGCGCATCAATCATTGTGCTTTATTCTGCTTCTACATTGTATCATGCCATTACGAATGAATATGCCAAGAAAATTCTCAAAAAATTTGACCATATTGCGATTTATTATTTGATTGCCGGTTCTTATACGCCGTTTTTATTGGTTAATTTACGCGGATATGTTGGTTGGACTATTTTCGGTATTATTTGGGGATTGGCGCTTTTGGGCACAGTTTTGAAGTTGTGTCTTTCCGGTAATGGTACCAAATTATGGTCCATCGGGTTGTATTTAATTATGGGGTGGATGATTGTTTTTGCCTCTAAAAATTTGATAAGCAATATTTCGGATGTGGGGCTGATTTTTCTTGTTCTCGGTGGGTTATTCTATACCGGCGGTATTGGTTTTTATGTGTGGAAAAGCCGCCAATATACGCATGCTGTTTGGCATTTTATGGTTTTAATCGGCACGATAATGCACTTTTTTGCCGTTCTTTTTGGTTGTATATTAATTTGATAAAACTAATTTAAATCAATATATTAGTTTTAAAAGTTCAATTATCACATAAAGAATTATAGTGGCTTATATTCTTTAATAACGGTATTTAAATCTGAAATTTGTTCAGAAGAAAGTTGTTTTGCCGCCGCGTCTTGTATGTTTTTAATTTTATCTTCTTGACCAACTTGTTGCCAATATGAGCTTCTTAAAGCAATTCCGGCCCATTGATAAGCGCATGAATAATCTTTTTTCTGCAAGCATGAATTAGCCAAAGTGCCCATGGCGTGCGGATCGCCGTGTTTTGCGGCGGTTAAATCCAAATCGGCAAAAAAATCATCTTCAATGACAATATTTTGCACGTTTGAACCGGAAATTGTTCCTAAATCTTGTTGCGCCGGTGAGACATAGTTAACGACCTCGGCTTGTGCGGCCACAGAGAAAGTAAAGCATAAGCAAAAAACGATATATTTTAACATGAGAACTCCTTTGTTTTTTTGTATTCTGTTTTAAAAGAAGAGCAATGTCAAATAGATTTTAAGGCAAAATGATTTGAGTGCAATCAATGTTGACAATAGACGAAAATTCTGCTATACTGAAGATGCAATTTTATATATAGTTGGATGATAGTTATATACATATTATGTCGCTTTTTCATAATGGTCTTGAACTCGTGTGGTTTGAGAATATTAAGAATTAGGCAGACAGATTAAACTTATTATCTTAAAAATTGCAAAATAATCCGTATTGTCTAATTTAATTATAATTTGTTATGAAACAGCGTTTAGTTTATTTCGTTTTAGCAGTTTTAGTAGTTGTAACATGCATCGTATTCAACCAGAAGAACGGCTTCATGAACACTGCAGGTGGCGGTCTGTCATTAAAGAATATGAACGACACGACAATCACTAATGTGACCGCGTTCGCCGAGGCACATGTAACCAACGAAGGCAATATGTTCCAAGGTCTGGCAATCGCCAACTTTGAGCATCAGATGAGCAACGGTATGTATGTTGGTGCAGATATGATTGGTACTGTATCAACACAGTTCGGCATCTGCGCCCCAACATGTGACTTCCGTTTAGGTGCCAATTTTAACACCTTTAAGATTGAAGCTAAGATGGGTAACTTCACGAGGAACAACGTCAAAAACGCAGGTTTTGACCCACAGTTCCAGAATGATTTACTTCTTCTCGGTGAGGGTGTGTCAGTTTCTAACGCTATGCAACTGGCTCTGATGACAAAGAACACAAAGGTGTTATTTGGACATCAAGGTGGAGATAAGTTCTATACGCTCAATGGTGGAAATTATTACACTACAATTGAGCAGAACATAGGTAAACTCTCTCTTGCCGGTGGTGCGAATTTCTCGGAGACGGTGACAGGCTATGCGGCAGCTAAGCTGAACGCCGGTAACAACACGTTTACCGTGACCGCAAACAACATTGGTGCCGATACCAAAAATTACGTTCTTTCTTACAATCGCAATAACATTAAGATTGGAAAGAATGTTAATATGAGTTTAGGTACTGCTCTCTGGAGTCAAACTGAAAAGACCGGTCTCCGCATGGTGGCTGGTTTTGGTAAGGGCGGCATGAAACTGTTTGCACAGGCCGGTGGCTATTGGCTCTCTGAGGGCTTTAAGCCGGTATTCGGTCTCGGTGCAAGCTACAAGTTATAAACTTTAATTACTATTATCTATGGCAACCTCTGAATTGTATGTTGTCATCGGGGCTTTGGTCGCACAGCTGGCCGTCCTGTATTTGCCTTTCAGTAATAAAAAGAAGGCTATCTACAGTCTGGTAGTGTTCGCGGCTCTATTGCTTGGCTTACGTTTAGTTGGAGAGAATGATGGCGGAACTAAAAACCATCTTCCTTGCAATTATAGGGAAATCATCGCAAGGAATCCCTATGCCAAGCAGACCCTTATGGCAGCGTATAATTTAACGGAAGCAGAGATAGAAGCAAAACAGCCGTTTGAAGAGGGAACACCGATTGAAAGATCGGTTAACCTCCTGGCTGTGATGGCTCTGTATTTGACTCCGTTGTTTATATGGGCTGCCATATGTGACAAAGCTAACGATGACGAAATTAAAAAGGTGCATCAGTGGACTTTTGCGCTGTGTACAGTGGGGACGGCTCTGCTGTTGTCTCTGTACTTCGGGCTTAAGCTTACGATTTTGCCTTTGTACAAAAAAGCGTTTGGGAAGGCAGAAAAGCCTTCTCCGGCGCTCTCTTAAAGAACTCGCTTGGCTTCACGGCCAAGCGAGTTTCGCATTTTAAATAATCTACATCAGGGATAGAAGCATATTGAGATATCAAATGAGCTAAAAATTGACATTATGTAACAGGCATGTTATAATAAGTGTGATTTTGACATTATTATCGGAGGAAAATATGGCGTATTTGAAAAAAGACTTTTATGATGATGTTTTCAACAGCGTTAAAAGAGTAAAAGGTTCTGTGCCGACAAGAGAAGAATGTATGGCTGTGGCTCATCATATGGAATATAATATACGCGCGGATAGAAAATGCGCCAATAACGGACATTTAATCATTTCTGTGGATGATTTGAGGTGGAAAATTGTTGAGCAAATAAAACGGAATCTTCATGGTAATGATATTCCGAGATATGTTGATCAGTATCGGGTATATAAAGAGTATCAAAAAAATTGGCTGTTGACTAATCAGGAAAAAAATGATTTGTCGGATATAGCGATTGGCAAGAAAAAAGTGGCGGATTTCAAAAATAAAGATTATTTGAAAAATTTATATATTAAATATTTCAATCAGGAATTGCTTCCGACAATACGAAAAATTTCGTGGCAAGAGAAAAATCATCTTAAATATCATGGTATTTGGCATACGGAACAAGTGGCGCTTTTTGCGATAGATATATCGGTTGAAGATAATATGAATCCTCTGCCAAATCTTCTTGCGGCGGCTTTACATGATTGTGCTCGTAAAAGTGATAGCGGAGATGTGGAACATGCAAAGAATTGTGAGCCGATTGCAAGAGATTATTTGGATAATCTGTATGGCGATAAACATCTACTGACATTGCAAGATAAAGCGCAAATTATTCATGCGGTAACTCATCATAATGTTCCATCAAAAGATAAAAGCAATGTTGTTTTGAATTGTTTACAAGATGCGGACAGTATGAGATTATGGTGGGAGAGGGGAAAGACGTATCAAGCGAACACGATTACCGGTAATAAAATATCAGAATATCGCCATCATCAATGGCAACAAGTAAAATATATGGCTCATATGTTAGAGAAAATGCGTGCAACAACACCTCGTGGTTCTTCAAATAATTTGCTTCAGAAACAATCAGGCTTTGATAAAAACAGTCACATTTATTAAGCAGATAAAGGTTTGTTGTTTTTGAGGCGTGTTTCGCTGATTCTACTCTGATAGGATGAGATTATAAAATTCAAAATCTTGAAAATCTTTTTGATGAGCATATCTATAGCTGATGATTGTTGTTCATGATAAAATGCAAAAAGATTATGGTTATGAACCGGAGATGCCCGAAGGACAAGGTTTTTCTCCGGATTTTACGCCGGAATTGACGCCGAAAGAAATGCTTGCTTTGGGTGTGTTTGAGGGGCATTATTTGACTGATTGTGTTGGCGAATTTCCGCATTATTGGTTTGAGAAGGCTAAACTGTCACCTAAAAGGCCTTGTATCGATTGTAATTTCTTTAAGATAAAGTCGCGTATGAGCTTACCTGAATGGCAAAAACGCGGTTGGATTGTAGGACCGGATCCGCGCGGCTGGTTTCAATGGTATTGCAGGTATTATATGGGGCGGCGGATTGATGATATCGATAGGCTTCAAATTAAGCGTTGGAGAGCGTTTAAACGGCATAAAGCTCAAGTTTTTCAAAATTGTGCAATTTATGATTTGGATTGTCGGAGAAAACAAAGGCAAGCCCTTCTTCAGTGGGCGTATAATCCATTTTTTTAATGGCCTTTGGAATAATAAGACATGACTTGTTTTTTGGTTTTTTCTTGCAAATTATTAAATTTGTGATATATTCCTCTTCCGAGATTTTATTAGTTAAATATTTTAATAGTTACAATTATGGAAAAAATAACAATTCAAGATGTTAGAAATGCTATACGAGAGGTAGCGAAGAACAGACAAACAAATGATTTGTTGGAAAATTTGAATGATGATGAACTGATTGAAAGTAGCGTTGATGAGAATTTGTGCATGATTTCGGGGCAAATGGAGGGGATTATCAGGCAACTTAGTCAGGACAGGCATCTGCACTTGCCAAGAGAATTACATAAGGTCCTTCCGAATAATATCATAAAATCAATAGTTGATACGGTTAACTTATATATTGAAGAGGAAGAAAAAATGGAAATCAGGCTTGAAAACGGTGCGCTTTAGCATATAAATAGTCTCCGATTTATTCGGAGGCAATTTCTATTTTTTGTATCTAATTTCCGAAATTTCGGTTTCCGTGTACGGGCTTTCAGGTACTCGTGAATATCATAAATCACATACTTGCAAACGTAAAAAATTTGATATAAACTCGCTCATAGTTTCTTATAAAAGGAGAATTTATGATGAAAAAGTATATCAAATATTTGGTTTTAGCTGTTTGTGTTTTAATTTCGTCAGGGGCTTATGCGGCAAATTCCGAAACTGTTATTCAGACAGATTCTCATTGGAATAAGCAAGCTATTAAGCCAATTCATATTGACCATCCGCAAATAACAATGTTGAGAATTACCATTCCTGCCGGTGAAAAATTATCAATGCACAAACACCCTATTTTGAATATCGGATATTTGACAAAGGGCGAATTAACAGTTCGCTCGGAAAACGGTGATGTGTTGGTTTTAAAACCGGGCGATCCGATTGTTGAGTTGGTTGATGTTTGGCACTATGGTGAAAGTACAGGTTCCGAAGATGCCGAAATTGTTGTGACTTACGTTGGTGATAAAAAAGACTCTTTGAGCATTGCTAAAGAGTAGAACTGATAGACTCATTGGTTTGTATGCCTATATAGAAAGCGGTAAACTATGAAGAATGTGGTTTTTGTAGTGTGTTTGGCGGTCATCTGGTTAAGTGCACTTTTGGTACAAGCAATGCCAAATCCGTGGATTGATTGCGGTAAAGATATCAGTTGCGGCGTAGCGAAAGCCGGATTTGATTTTCCATTAAAGATAGAGAACTATACTGTTCGAGCAATGGAGGATATGTTGGAACTCCGCTTTCCTTTAGATGGAAAACGTAACGTTATTGTGCGCAAATCCGTAACACCGGAAGGAGAGCCGGACGAAAACGGCATTATAGACATTTCCGGAGATTATAACAAATATCCGGTTAATAAGACTGTTACGCTTGAAAATGGTGTTAAATTCAGCGTTAGAGGGGAAGAAGATAACTATAAGGTTGTGAACTTTGCGGCTGAAACCGGATATTACAGCATAATGTGTGCCGAAGGTTTGAATCTTGCGGATATTGCGTATTTCTATAAATTGTTTGAAGACGCCGAAGCTCCGAAATATATGGATGAGTGAATTATTTTGCGAAGAAAGAAATGTTAAAAGTATAAAAAGCAAGGAGGCTGATATGAAAAAAATATTGTTTTTAATCATGATGTTGATGTCGAAGCCACCTTTCGAGGTGGCTTTTCTGTTGTCAGAGAACAGGTTTGCAGTTATTTATTTGCTATTTTCTTTAACCCCTCGGTGGTTTAATGGTCTTATGGAAGAAAGGCTTTATCTCACGTTCTTCTTTCCGATATTTTTCTCCAGTATCTTGAGGCCTATTGCGTGCATCTGTTCGTCGGAGCTGTAGCAATAGTCTTGCAAAACCACCGGATGCACCCCGGCTTCCACCAAGTCCAACGCCGTTTTATAAACGCAGGCCTCGGTATCAAACCCGCAAAGGTGGATTTCATCAAACGCCTTCATCTCAGGCAAATATGAGGTATAGCCTGTTTTAGTGAACACAATCGCATCTTTTTTCGGTGTAAAAGCCAGTGTTTCATCATCATAACCCGCCCAATCCATTATCTCTAGCAGCGGCGAGCCGGTGTTGGTAAACATCGAGGCATAGACTACATCGTATTCATACTGCAGTTTTTCAATGTTGCGCACGATTTCCGGCTTAACAATCGCCGCTTTCTGCGCATCTATGATTAACAGGGCCTTTTTCATTTATTTCTCCTTATTGTGCCAATGTCGGTATATTTCCGCCAAAATTGCGCCGGAAATGTTATGCCATACCGAGAAAATCGCCCCCGGCACGGTGGCTAAGGCGAGTGTCGGAAATGAGGTAGAGGCCAAACTTGTTGCCAAGCCGGAGTTCTGCATGCCGATTTCAATAGAAAACGCTTTAACTTTTGCCGGTTCCATTTTGAGCAGTTTTCCGAGCATAAAGCCGCATAAATAGCCCAAAAGATTATGTAACACGACAACGCTCAAAACCAAAAATCCACAAGTGTAGATTTTTTCGGCATTGTGCGCCACCACCGTCGCCACAATCATACAAATTGCCACCACCGAAATCACCGGCAATAAATCCACCACTTTTGGTGTGACAGATGCAAAGAAACGATTAATAACAAAACCCAACACAATAGGGATTAAAATCACATTGACTATTGCCAAAAGCATGCTCGCCATGTTTACTTCAACGGTTGTATTGAGCAGCAAATAGGTTACAAGCGGTGTCAAAATCGGGGCGAGCAGGGTGTTTATACTGGTCATTGAAACCGAAAGCGCAATGTCGCCTTTGGAAAAGTAGGTAATCACATTACTGGCCGTTCCGCCCGGGCAGGTTCCGACCAAAATTACACCGGCAGTCAGGGCGGCATCAAGTCCGAACAGGCGGCTTAAGCCAAAAGCCAGTAGCGGCATAATCGTAAATTGGGCAAAAATGCCGCAAAGGATATCTTTCGGGCGTTTGAAAACCAACACAAAGCTTTCCGGCTTTAATGTTAACCCCATACCGAACATCACCACCATCAACAGATAATTTATCCACGAGGTTGAAATCCATAGAGCACTTTTAGGGGCAAAAAGGGACACTAAGGCAATAACCAGTACAATCAGCGCCATATATTTTATAAAAAAGTCTTTGATTGTTTTCATTCTATACCTCTTTTTTTTCTAGGCAAAGTCTACGTTGTTCCTCTTTTCATTGCAAGATAAATTTATTATATTTAACAAAAGCAACTAAGGGCGACTGGATACCATTCGAACTTAACACCTTGATTGTGTTAGATTCTTGATGAAATTAGTTTGAAGATTATCCGGTGTAAGGCATATTATGTGCCTAATCTTCGAACTAGCTTAAATGCTTGATATAAAAAGAAAAAATCGCCATTTCTGACGATTTTTGAATTGTGGTTGGGTGGTTGGAAACGTTTTGTCTAACCACTCAAATCCCTGATTTTTCAATATAAATTTTTCATATGAGGTGATTTTGTGGATAAAATGTCACGCTAAACTGTCACACCTCTTAACAACTAAATATATCATACAAAATTACCTCAAAAAGTCAAATTAATTTTTCGGTATTTTAACACATTTCATGGAGCTGGTAATACATTAAATTACCTTAAACTTGATAACTTGCCCGCTGCGGAAACGTGGCGGTTTTTATTGATTTCCGAACTTTTCCTGCAGTTTTTGCAAAAATAGATTGGCTGCAGCGGAACGTACGGACGATTTGTTCCAAACAATATTTAATTTTGCTTCTACTTTAGGTTCAAGCGGTCTGAAGCAAAGCGGGCTTTTATCGGAAGTATCAGCCAATTTATCCAACGTTATCGCATATCCGATACCTGATTTAACCATTATGGCAGCATTAAATATCAAATTATATGTTGCAACGGTATTCAAACTGTCAAACTGTCCATGAAACCATTTAAAAAACTCGTTGTTTGGTGACTTCTTTATTGCTTGGCGAGAATTTATTAATGGCAAACCTTTTAAGTCTTCAAGTTTGACTGATTTATATTGCGCCAACGGACAATCTTTACGCATCAAAACGCCCCATACATCAGCAACCGGTAGGGTAACACTATCATATTTTGATGTATCGTTATGTTGCACCAAAAGTCCGAAATCCAAAAGTTTTTTATCCAGCTTTTCCATAACATCTTCTGCATTACCGGAATAGAGGTGGAATGTAATATTCGGGTGTGTGATGCGTATTTCTTTGATAACATCCGCAACATATTCCATGGCATCGGTTTCGCCACCACCGATATAAACATCGCCCTTAATGTCAACACCCGAAGAAATGATGTCCCTCTTGGTTTTATCAACCATTTCAATGATTTCTTCGGCACGGTCTTTTAGAAGCATACCTTCATCGGTCAGCGTGATTTTGTATTTTCCACGCACAAACAGCTTTTGTTTGAGTTCATATTCCAAATCTTGCAACTGACGGGTTAAGGTCGGTTGAGTTAGATGTAAAGCATTTGCCGCAGCAGTAATACTGCCTTCGTTGGCAACAGCTAAAAAATATTTCAAAACACGTACTTCCATAAGGAAAACATAACAAGATTATATATGCTTGTCAAGCATAATTAAATATGCAAAATAAGTATTTGCTATATGAAAATAAACATATTATATTGAAGATAAAGTAAATTAAACAAAGGAGAAAATTTATGAAAATGAAAACATTATGTGCTTTATCAATGACAGCTTTAGGTTTAGTATTTGCCGCACCGGACAGTGTTTGCGCCGCAGGTGGTAATAATAAGCCGTGGGATAAGGTTTTTGCTAAATCCGATAAGGTTGATGTGAAGAAAGTAACCTTTAAAAACCGATTTGGTATTGAGCTGGTAGGTGATTTGTATGAGCCGAAGAACAAACCGGAAGGCAAAATGCAAGCAATTGCTGTTTCTGGCCCGTTTGGTGCCGTAAAAGAGCAATCTTCCGGACTTTATGCACAGACCCTAGCAGAACGTGGTTTTGTAACCTTGGCGTTTGACCCGTCATTTACCGGTGAATCAGGTGGCGAAGTTCGCAATGTGGCAAGCCCTGATATTAACACTGATGATTTTAGTGCGGCGATTGACTACTTAACAACCCTGCCTGAAGTTGATGAAAACAAAATCGGTATTGTCGGCATCTGCGGTTGGGGTGGATTTGCATTGAATGCGGCGGCTCAAGATACCCGTATTAAAGCAACCGTTACCAGCACAATGTATGATATGACAAGAGTAACGGCACATGGCTATAATGACAGTATGTCTGCCGACGATTTATACAAATTGCGTGAGGATTTGAACGCACAGCGCACCAAAGAAGCGCAAGGTGCACCGATTGCCGGAGCTCCGGGTTTGCCGGATAAATTAACCGGTGAGGAACCGCAATTTATTCAAGACTATTTCAATTATTACAAAACAAAACTCGGTTTCCATCCCCGTTCTATCAATTCCAACGGGCATTGGAATGTTACATCGGCATTATCTTTAATTACGCAACCGATTTTGGCTTATGCTGACACCATTAAATCGCCGGTATTGATGATACATGGAGAAAAAGCCCACAGCCGTTATTTCTCGGAAGATGCGTTCAAAAAGCTGACCGGTGACAACAAAGAACTGATAATTATTCCGGGCGCAAATCATACCGATTTGTATTACAAAATGGATGTTATACCGTTTGATAAAATGGAACAATTCTTTAAGACCAATTTGAAATAATGCGTGGCTTGCAACAAATATTAAGACTGTTGGTGTCGGGAATTATTTTATCGGCATCAACAGCACTAGCTTTGGAGACGGAAACAATGCACATGAAGATAGGCGATAAAGCATATTCGGTTGTTTTGAACGACAATAATACAACAAAAGCCTTACGAGAACTCTTACCGATGACAGTTACAATGGCAGAATTTAACGGTAATGAAAAGTATTATCTTTTGCACAACTCATTGCCGAGCAGACCTGAACACATTGGGCAAATAAAATCAGGTGATATCATGCTGTTTGGTGATGACAGTTTAGTTGTGTTTTACAAAGATTTTAAGACAATATACTCATATACACGTATAGGACATATAGAAAATGCGGCTGATTTAGAGCAAACACTTGGTCGTGGCAGTGTAACTATAACTTTTGAATAGAAAGGATAATAAAATGAAGAATGTATTGATAATTTCATCAAGTTTGCGTGGCGGGAGTAATTCAGAGATTTTAGCGCACGAGGCTGAAAAAGGTGCAATTGATGCCGGAAATGTTGTAGAATTTATCAACCTTAAAGGTAAAGAGATTAAATTCTGCATCGGTTGTCTTGCTTGTCAAAAAACACTGAAGTGTGTGCAAAAAGATGATATGGCTGATTTGATTGGTAAAGTGCAAAATGCAGATGCCATCATTTTTGCAACGCCGATTTATTATTACGAGATGTCTGGACAACTCAAAACATTTTTAGACCGTTGCAATCCGTTATACCCACAAGAAAATAAGTTCAAAGATGTTTATTTAATAACATCATCCTACGATAGTTCTGACAAAGCCGCAGACAGAGCAATTAATGGTCTTAAAGGTTGGATAGCATGCTTTGAACAATCTCGCTTTGCAGGAGCATTGGTCGGTGGCGGTGTAGATGCACCGAAATCCGCCGCAAATCGTGCAGATTTACTTAAAAAAGCCTATGAACTAGGAAAAAACATTTAACTTACGGACTATTTCTATGACGATGTGGATTATAATTTTCTGGGTAAGCATTGCATTTGCAATAACGACATTGTTTTATGTCAGCGCAAGAATGCCAAACATAATTGAATTTGCAAATATTGCCGAGTGGGGAAAATTCAAACAATTCTCACTAGGTTTATTGATAACGTTGGGCTTTACAGGTATAATTGCACTTTGCATTGATTTTATAAATGCCATTGTCTGTGTGATGTATGTCGCAATGATATGGGCGGTCAGTGATTTTGCTTTTTGGCTGATAGAAAAATTAGGACACGTCACTTTTGAACATTATTATGCCGGTTGGATAGCTTTGGTAATCAGTGCCATTGCTTTAAGTGTCGGTTGGTATTTAGACCACAATGTATGGCAAACCAATTATGAATTAAAGACAAGTAAGCAAATGTCGGATTTGAAAGTAGCAATGTTTGCCGATTCACATTTAGGAACAACTTTTGATGACAAAGGCTTTGCCAAACATCTCAAAATCATTCAAGCACAAAATCCGGATATAGTGTTCATTGCCGGCGATTATGTTGATGACGGGACGACAAGAGAGCAAATGATAAACGCTACGCGCACTTTAGGGCAAATGAAAACCAAATATGGAATTTATTATATTTCCGGCAATCATGACAAAGGTTATTACGGTGCGGCACATCGTGGATTTTCTGAAGATGATTTGTTTAATGAACTTAAAAAGAACGGCATCAATATTCTTCAAGATGAGAGCATTTTGGTAGATAATTCGTTTTATATCATCGGAAGAAAGGATTATTCTGTTCAAAAAGAACAGGGAGGCAAAAGAAAATCAATAGAAGAACTAGCCAAGGATTTAGATAAAAGCAAATATATGATTGTTTTAGACCATCAGCCGGTGGAATATAACAAAGAAGCCGATGCAAAGGTTGATTTGGTATTGAGCGGACATACGCATGGCGGACAACTGTTTCCATTTAACAAGATAGGAAAATGGATTAAAGCCAATGATATGATTTATGGTTATGAAAAACGCCAAGATACAGATTTTATCGTAACTTCCGGTATATCCGATTGGGCAATTAAGTTCAAAACAGGAACAAAATCCGAGTTTGTTATCATCAATATAAGAAAAGGAAAATGAAATGATAAAAAAGTTTTTATTTCTTATTTTTTCAACAATTCTTTTAATCGGAGGTCAAGCGATGGCGATTACAGTCAATATCTATTATACGGGTGAAAATGGCAATGCCCGAAAGTTTGCCGAGGAAATGGAACAAAGTGGAACGGTTGCAGCTATTCGTGCCGAAGAGGGGAACAAAAAATACGAATATTTTTATCCGAAAAATGATCCGGAAACAGTGCTTTTAATCGACAGCTGGGAAAGTCAGGAAGCCATAGATAAACATCACGCAACTCCGATGATGGATAAAATTTCCGAACTGCGCAATAAATACGATTTACATATGAAAGTTGAGCGCTATATTGAAGATACCGCAGGTGTTCCGGACAAAGACAAAAACTTTATCAAGGAATAATCGATGAAGAAAATATTTTCTTTATTAGCTGTCGTATATCTTTTGCCGATAAACACTTTTGCACAAGTTATAGATGTGCATAGCCATATTATTCCGAACGAATATACGGATTTTTTGCGTACGCATAATGCCGAATTGCAAGAAACGTTTCCGCTTCCGAAATGGGATATAAAAGCGCATTTGGATTTTATGGAAAATATGGGAATCGACTATTCGGTGCTTTCATTGCCGGCGCCGCAACCATATTTCGGGAATAGTAAAGAAAGCGCGGATATGGTGCGTAAGTTAAATGAGCTTTCGGCCAAAGTTCGCGATGAGCATCCGGATAAATTTAAGTTTTTGGCGACCTTGCCTTTGCCTGATGTGAAAGCGGCCATTAAAGAAGCTCAATATGCCTTTGAAGTTTTGCACGCAGACGGTATTAAATTGGCAACCAACAGTTATGGGCAATATTTGGGTGATGAAGAATTAGATGAATTGATGGCGGTGCTAAATAAATATCATGCTGTTGTTTTTGTGCATCCGCATCGTCCGGAGCCGTATAGCCCTCAAATAATTCAGACAACGCCGCTTGCAATGTATGAATATCCGGCGGAAACCACGCGGGCAGTTGTGAATATGATTTCACGCAATGTACTCGCAAAATATCCGAATATCAAAGTGATTATTCCGCATTGCGGCTCATTTTTGCCGCTGGCCATACCGCGGATGAAAGCCATCTTTCCGGCGATGAAAGCCAAAGGTTTGATGCAGGATATTGATTGGGAAAAGAATTTGGCTGCATTATATTATGACTTAGCCGGTGTGCCAACGGTGGATTTAATTAAAACCATGCTTTCTATCACCACGCCGGAACATATTTTATACGGCTCGGACTATCCTTATCAACCAAACGAGGTTTTAGAAAAAAATCTTGAAAATTTACGTGAAGCATTGGCAAATGATGAGGACCTTGCACCGTATGCCGAAAAATTTTTACAAACAAATGCTCAACAATTATTTGAAAGGAAAGATAACAAATGAAAAAGAATTTAGGCTCAGTCTTAGCCCTTTATCCGACACCTTTGGTCGTTATCGGGGCGATGAACGGTAATAAGCCGACTTGGATGCTTGCCGGACACGTGGGTATTATCGGACATGACCGCATAATGATCAGTATGCACAAAATTCATTACACTAATCAGTTTATACGTGAAAGTAAGCATCTTTCCGTTGCAATTGTTGATGAAGCGTTGTTACCTAAAGCTGATTATGTCGGCATTGTCAGCGGGAAAAATACCGATAAAAGCGAAGTTTTTGCTTATGATTTGAGCGAAAATAATACGCCGATTATTCAAGACAGTCCGTTGGTGATGGATTGCGAGGTTGTTGATAATCATGAGACAGATTCATTTGATAACTTTATTTGCAAAATTTCCGGAACTTATGCCGAAGAAAATGTGATTGATGAAAAAAATAAAATTGATTATAACAAATTAAAACCGATTTTGTTTGAGATGCCGACATACTCTTATTTGAAAACAGGAGAAATTATCGGCAAAGGAACGGAATTTGGTAAAAAAATTAAACAACAAAACAAAGGAGAATAACTATGCCTGTGATGAGACTTGATATTGCACATGCCACCAAAGAACAAAAAGATGAATTGGTTAAAGAGTTAGTGCCTGTGTTTGCAAAAATAATCAAAATACCGGAAGAGACTATTTATGTCTTCATCAATGAATATGATGCCGAAAATGTTGGTGTCGGGCACAAACTTTTGTGTGATTTGCATAAAGACAAGTAAAAATTTTGCATAAGGAAAATATAATGAAAAAGTTTTTATTAACATTGACAATGTCGGTAATTTTAGGAGGAAATGTTATGGCAAATGCTCTGAATGCGGAACAAGAATCTATTGCAGAAGTGGCGGCTTATGCGGCCAGAGGTAACCAAGAAGGATTAAAAAAAGCCCTTATCAAAGGACTTGATAATAAAGTTCCTGTTAATACTTTCAAAGAAATCTTGGTGCAATCTTATGCTTATTGCGGATTTCCACGTTCTTTAAATGCACTTTCCACTTTAATGCAAGTGGTGAATGAACGTGGCAACAAAGATGAATTAGGCAAGGATCCTTCTGCAAAACCTGAAGGCAGTGCTTTAACCTACGGCACGGAAAATCAAACTAAATTAGTGGGAAATCTTGTTAAAGGGAAACTGTTTGACTTTGCCCCTGCCATTGATGAATACTTGAAAGCCCACTTGTTTGGAGATATCTTTGCCAGGGATAATGTGGATTGGAAAACTCGTGAATTGGCAACAATTGCGATGCTTGCCGCCCGAGATGGTGTAGAAAGCCAATTGGATGCCCATATCAACATTGGGAAACATAATGGTTTGACAGATGAAGAAGTGGCTCAAATCAAAACAATTGCCGATAAAACAGGAAATGACAGCCTGTTGTTTGGTTTCGGAGAACTAAATCCTTATGGCAAGTATTTTACCGGTAAAAGTTATTTGAAGCCGATTACCACAACAAATGGCGTTCCGATGTATAACGTAACTTTTGAACCGAAATGCCGTAATAATTGGCATATTCATCATAAAGGCGGACAGATTTTACTAGTCACTCAAGGACGTGGTTGGTATCAGGCTTGGGGCGAAGAACCTCGTGAATTAAAGGCAGGTGATGTGGTTAATATTCCGGCAGAAGTTAAACATTGGCACGGCGCAGCCAAAGACAGTTGGTTTACGCATATTGCCATAGAAGTACCATCAGAAGGTGGTTCTAATGAATGGCTTGAGCCTGTAACTGATGAAGAATATAACAAATTGAAGTAAAGGAGAATATAATGAAGAAAATACTATCAATCATTTTAGCAGGATTAGCATTTTTTGGCATTAACAAAGCAACAGCGGAGGAAATTAACATGACAGGTAAAAAAGTATTAGTGGTTTATTTTTCAAGAACCGGCGAGCAATATAGTGTCGGCAACATTACTGAAGGCAATACGGCAATTATCGCCAAGATGATAGCTGATAAAACAAAAGGTGACTTGTTTGAAGTTAAGCTCAAAAATGATACATATCCGGCGGCTTATAAGGCTTTGACCGAAGTTGCGCTTTCCGAAAAGAAAGCAAACGCCAGACCGGAAATTGCTGAAAATGTAACAAATTTCGCTGATTATGATGTGGTGTTTATCGGTAGTCCAAACTGGTGGAGTGATATGCCAATGGCACTTTACACCTTTATGGAAGCAAACGATTGGAGCGGTAAAATTGTTGCGCCGTTTGTAACTCACGAGGGAAGCGGATTATCTTCAATTCCAAGCAAGATAAAAACAGCTACCGGAGCTGAAATGCTTGACGGCCTGGCAATTTACGGACACGTTGCG
>JAZNQW010000140.1:0-9719 GCA_045590435.1 Alphaproteobacteria bacterium
TTACCACATATGAGTCCGCAGACCCAACAAAATGTTATTATATTAGAATATGTAAAAGGGGGGTGGGATTATGTTAAAAAAAGCCTTGGAGGTCAGAAACATCAAACAATTATTGAAGATAGCCGAAAAGACTTGCAAAATAATCTATATGGTAGTAACATAGGGGCAAATAATCCAAATAAAAGTTGTACGGATTTGTTGAATGATTTGCGAACACCAAATATGCGCAAATTAAATATAAGATAGACAAGAGGAAATCAATGTTGCATCTAATATCTATTTTGAAAAAAATAACATATATGTTATTCAAAATAGTAATTGGATTGGTCTGTGCGCTTGTTTTGATTATTTTGATTTGTTTTTTAGGATGGCAATACGATAAATATACAACCATCAAGAAATGTATGGGTGAAGGACATGATAAAACATGGTGTGAAGCATTGTGGCAAGAATTGGATGAACTAGATTAATTGAGAATAATCAATTATGAGAATTAAGAGGCAAGGGATTTTTTTCTTTGCCTTTTTGTTTTATTACTGTAATATTATGATTAATACAACTTATAGAATACGTTATGTTTCAGGAAAAAATAAAACAAATCGGACAAATCATAAAACAATATTTAATTTTAAAAGCGCTCTGAATAATCAGGGCGTTTTTTTATGCCCACTATAATGCGGGCGTATTTTGTAACGGGTATATCATTGGTTAACCATGATATATCTCAAAGTATTTAATTTTCTATAATAAAGGAGAATAAAAATGAGTGAAACGGTAAGAGAAACTCTTGAACGTGTCATGTCGAGTATGGGGTTTTATAATAATAAAAATAATTCAAATAAATTACAGGCATATAATCAGGAAACATTGAATAAGGCGGTAAATGGCGGCAGTTGGGCGGTAACACTGCAACCGACTTATGAATCGTTAATCCTAAATCATCAGTAATATGATAATCAACTGAATTCTAATTGGAACGGGGTTGGAGTTGACGCCATAACCGGTGCCGGTGAAGGGATAATTGCAGTAGGGGAACGCTATTTAAATACCTTATCGGGAGGTATTTATGGTGATGCTATTGATGGATATACGGCAAGACAAAATCATCTACAACAACAAGCCGAGCAAGCAGGTGTCGGAAAATTAAACCGGTTAGTTAATGATGGCGTAGATTGGACGGCAAGAGGAATGCAGGCAACTTTATTGTCAAAAATTAATAAATTCATTAAATAGCTTTAATTATCAGATATTGACAACGATTTTATTTATTCTTAAAATAAAGTCGTTGTCAATTTGAGGAAATAGCCATGAAAAAACAGGTTAAACAAGAAAATATATTTAAAGAAATGTTGCGCGTTTTGTTCTTGGGACACGGAACAATAAAATCTTTTTTTTCGATTGAGGGAATAATTGATAGTGAGCACCTTGTAGCATCAATGATTTCAGTTTTTTTTATGGCAAATATTCTTTGGCCGGAAAAAACGTATTTATCATACGGCTTTTGGTTGTTGCTGTTTTATTGTGTGGTCGCCGCGGTGCAAAAATATTGCCGTAATATCGGTTCTAACGGCACAAGAGCAATACTTTTATTCAGCTTGATTTATATATTGGAAAGCGCAAGTTATTTTGTGGCTGTTTCTATCAAAGAAGCACTGTTTTATCAGCAGACAGATAAAACTTGCGGGTGGGTTTTAATGATTTTTGCAATATTATATACAAGTTTCTCGTCAGCAGAAGAAAAAATAGCACCGGATGTTCGTTCGCCGTTGTTAAAATATCCGCTGTTGTATGTGGGAGCGGTATGGATACTTTGCATTGCGGCAACGCTGACGGTAAATCATTTTGCCGGAGTTACAATTCCGCTGTGGTAAAATAAAAAATAATACTTTTAAGGCGCTCTGAATAATCAGGGCGTGTTTTTATGCCCGCTATAATGCGGGCGTATTTTGTAACGGATATATCATAGGTTAACTGTGATATATCTTCAATAACTTTAATTTTTTTAAGAAAGGAAAGAACATGAGTAAATCAATCGGTAAATTATTCGGCACCGGTTCGTCCGGTGTTTATGACCATGAGAATAATTATATGAATTATTTACGTCAGTATGATACAACAAATTATGATACAACGTTAAATAATATGACATCAACCGCGTTGAATATGAGTAATAATTTAGGCAATATGCCTGGTTATCAATTTGTTGCCAACGCCTCGGATGATGCCAGACAACGCGCGGAAAATTCCGTTTACAATTCTTATACGGATAAGTTACAACCGCAGTTTACACAACAAAAATCAGATTTACAAACAGATTTGATCAATCAGGGGTTAAGCACGGGTAACGAAGCCTATCAGCGCGCTATGAACGATTTGCAAACCAAGCAGAATGAAGCACTGCAACAGGCGGCATATCAAAGTGTTTTGGCTGGTCAGCAAGCATACAGCAATTCATTGCAAAACAGCATAGATACGGCTAAATTCAATAATGATGCACGGCAAAATTATATTGATCAGATTCAATCTCTGCTGAACGGTTCAACTTCGGGATACACCAATCAGGCAAACATATATGCGTTGAACAGCGGTGTTCAAAATCGTATAGATAATACCAATCAGCAAGGTTGGGGAAATTTTACCGGCCTGATAAAAACGGCAACAACAACGTTGTCACCAAGCAAAAATGGCTAAGTTAAATTATAAAATATAATAATGTTTCGGGTTGCGGAATGTTTATATTTTGGCATTCCGCAACCTGCTGTCAGCCGACAAAAGCAGAAAATTTAGCTATATACCGATTTTTTGCTTGACTTATAGTATGCTCTAAAATTTATGATGCCGGTAAAGATGCCGAATATGAGTTCTGCGTGCAAAAGAAGGTTGCAAAAGCTATCGGCTTCAGCCGGTGGAGGTTCACTTCAAAATCAAATACTATGAATGGCAGCGGAACGTAAGCGTTTGTTCGGTAATTAAAATAAAGTAATAATTAACCCAATTCACGCAGGCGAGCAATAATTTTTTCAAACATTTCGGCAGTCAGAACATTGGTGTTGATATTATAGCGTGATGTATGATACGAATCAATCAGCGTAATGTTGTGATGTGGCAGATGATGTTCAGCACCATGAACGAATTTATAAGCTGACTTTTTATATCCGAGTGCTTGTAATACGGCACCATGTGACACGGCCCCCAAACATAAAATCAACTTTAGGCGAGGCATAGCGGCAATTTCAGCTTGCAAAAACAGTCGGCAGGCGGCAATTTCATCTGATGTTACTTTATTTTGCGGCGGCACGCAACGCACGGCATTTGTAATGCGCACATTCAGCAGTTCAAAGCCGTCATTTTTAATTCGGCCATATTCACCACGGGCAAAGCCGAATTTTTTCAGAGCCGGATACAGAATATCTCCGGCGTAATCGTTGGTAAAAGGACGATTGGTTTGATTTGCACCGTTAAGTCCAGGCGCCAGTCCCACCACTAAAATTTCAGCCGTTAGCGCACCGAACGATTCAACCGGCGCATTATGATAATGCGGAAATTTAATTTGATTTTGAGTTCTGAACGCAACCAGGCGAGGGCATTCACAGCAATTAAGAGCAGGGCATAACAACATTTTTCTCTCCTTTGCAACATATCATAAAGCCTAAAAAAAATCGTGTCTACCATTTAAATTTATTTTTTCACGGTTATATACAGTTTGTAACGCATAAAACTTTGTTATATAAACATTTATAAATGGAGATATTGAAAATGAAACGAATTTTATTGTTATCAAGCGCGGTTTTATTATCGGCTTCGACGGCGAATGCTTCGGGGTGGCAAAACATGCACCGTAACTTTATGCCGTATATTGGTGCCGAGTATGTTTATTCCAGAGCCAAACAAGGAGGTTTAGCCAGCGATTTTAAGGAAAATTTTCATTCCGGAAAAGCTGATTTGGGCATGCAACTTTACCAGAATTTTGATGTGGAATTCTCATATCAGCAAACCGGCGAATTAAAAAACAAAGGTGGATTTGAAGGTAGAGATGTGAAAAATTATCTGTCTATTTTTGCCTTGGATGTGTATGGTAAATATCCGATTATGTGCAGCAATTTAGGCGCATTGGCAACAGTCGGTACGGCTATCAACCACGCAAATTATAAAGGATTACCGGATAAAGCCTTTACTCGTGTCGGATATCGGGCCGGTTTGGGCTTGCAATATGATATGGGTGAGCACTGGGCTGCACGCGTGGTCGGACGCTATTCTTATATCGGAGCCGATCGCTTAAATAACTTAAAAGAAGTAACGGTGGGTATGTTATATCGTTTTTAATTATTATTTTCATTGAAAATCTGCTTAAGTAAAAATCTGTCGGCAAAACCGGCAGATTTTTACTATATTGATGTTTTGATTGAAGGAACTTATTTATAAAAAATTAAAGCTCTGAGTATACAATAACAAATAATTACAGATAACCACAAACGGACGACATAGATGAAAGCAACAAATAAACAATTAGCTTTAACTCAGCAACAGTTTCAGGATTTCTATCAACAAAATTTGCGTGAAATATATACGCAGCTCGAACCGGTGCGTCGTAAAAAAATTCACAGCGCCATCATCAGAGCAATTATTGTCGGCGCCATAGTCCTTTTTGTTTGGTGGTTGTGCTATATTGGTTTTATAAGTGCCAAAGCATATAAATCAGAGAGCTTTATAAAGTTTTTCGGGGCTTTTTTATTTGTTGGGGCTTATCTGATTTATGAGCCGTTTGAATCTTATCGCACCACCACCAAAAGACGTGTGATGAAGATTATTCTTTCATTTTGGGGAAATTTTACATATTTTCATGAAAAAGATATTATCGGTGAGCCGGTTGTTAAAAAAGCCGAATTGTTTGCACGTTTTAATAATACACACACGGATGATGCTTTTTCCGGCCATTACAAAGATGTTTCGCTGGATGTGTCGGAGCATAATCTGCGCATTCACGGCAATAAAGGTGATACGCACATTTTCAAAGGCGTTTTTATCATGCTTGATTTCCCGAAGAAATTTAAGGGTAAGACGGTTGTAATCAATAAAGGACGGCTGTGGAATTCTATGCTTGATAATCCGTTACTGATGATACCGTTGGTTATGATGCTTTTGGCTGTAGCCGCTCCGTTTTATTTTTTGCGTACCGACTATCGCAGCAGTGGCTTTTCTTTTAGTGATTTACTACCAATGTTTATTCCGATGTTTATTGCGGTGGCAGGGGTTTTATTGATATATTGGCTTTGGAATCGTAAAAATCCGCGCCGAGCCACACAAAAAGTTGCTTTGGAAGGATTGTCGTTTATGCGTCGATGGAAAATTTTAACCGACAATCAAGTGGAAGCACGTTACATTTTGACGCCGGTATTTATGGAACAAATGCTGGAAATTAAACACTTGTTTCACGGTAAAGCGATTGATTTCAGCTTTTTTGATAATAAGCTGTTGATTGCCGTACACACACGCAAAAATTTATTTGAAACAACGTCATTGTTTGTACCGGCGCTGAGTTATCACAAAGTACGCGAAGTTATCAGCCAATTACACAGCATCTTCTCGGTGATTGATGTCGTCATAAATACTAAAAAAAATAATTAACTTGAATAGCGACAAAAAAACACCCCACTGATTTTATCTGCGGGGTGTTAGGTTGTGAAAAATCAATCACGCTTTTCTAAGTCAACTCGCCCATCATCAACAGGCTCTTGAGGCAACTCAATAACAGTCTCTTTTTCTTCAGTTGAAGCCTTCTTCTTACCTTCTCCCTTATTTTCACCTTCTTTAATAAAAGAGCCCATAAATTGCAAAGATTCTTCAATTTCTTCCGGTGTGTTTTCTTCACTTGGCTTAACCGTCGGCTCGGCATTCTTTTTATTATCAATATCGGCCTTAACCTGTTTAATTTTATCTTTTGCCAGTTTAGACCCTTCTTTAGCCGCAACCATGCTGTCCTTAAATCTTTCTTCCAACATTTGTCTTAAAGCCGGCAATTTCTCGGCGTTAAAAATTGCCAGAACGCCAATAATAACAACAATCCAACCTAACATACTTTACTCCTTTTTACTTGTTACGCAACCGGCTGAGAATTTCCGTTGCATCATATTCGTAATTGTAAGATATAACACTTTTCAAACCGGCACAATATTTATTTTGCACATATTCAATATTTATTGCGGAAAGTGATTGTTTTATGACGTTATTTACTTTTTCAAGGCGTTCTTCTGCCGCTCGTGTTAAAGTAATAGCACTTTGGCAAAGAGCCACATTATCGGCAAAATCGGCATTACCCAAGCAAATAACGTCACAGCCTGCTTGTTGGCAACGTTCAGCACGTTCGGCAATAGAACCGTGTAAAGCCCTCATCATTATAGCGTCCGATACCAGAAGTCCGTCAAATCCGATTTCTCCGCGAATAACGGTTTGAATGGCCTGTGCCGAACAAGTTACCGGATTTTTATCATCAATCTTGGTTAAAACAATATGTGCCGCCATTCCCATCGGTGTATGGCGCAGTTTTTGGAACGGATAAAAATCCTTAGCTAAATCTTCCAACGAAGCGTTGATAACCGGTAATTGTAAGTGCGGATCGGCCTGACCGCGTCCATGTCCCGGCAAATGTTTAATACACGGACATATTCCGTTTTTCATATATTCTTCCGTCATGGCTTGACCAAGAACGGCAACTTGTTTTTCATCACTACCGAAACAACGTCCTTGTAACGCTTTTGACGTTTCCGGATAAAGAACATCCAAAACCGGCGCAAAATTCACATTAATACCGCAATTTTTTAAATCGGCACTGATAATTTGTGCATGGGCACGTGCCATTTCAACAGTCTGAATATCGGCTTGCGCTGTCACAGCCGCCCATTCCGGCTCTAACAAGCGTCGCACACGACCGCCTTCCTGATCAATGGCAATCAACACATTCTCGCGACCGATTGTTTCTTTAATTTGTTTTATCAATTGTTGCAACTGAATTTTATTTTGCACATTGGCGCAACCTTTGGCAAACAAACACACTCCCAAAGGATTATGCTCTGCAAATAAGCGCTTTTCATCATCTGTAAGAGCAGTTCCTTGAACAGATAAAAATGCCGGTAAAATGCGTGTCATAAATTTTCCTAGCGTTCCTTAACAATACAATCAGCCAAACCCTTAGCTTTAAGCGCAGCACAAGCTCTGGATGCATCATCTCTGGTGGCAAAAGAACCGACACGTAATCGATAAAAAATACCTTGAGCCCCTAAATCTGAAGTTTGAATTTCATGCGGATATTTTGCTAAGTCGGCAAATTTAGCCGATAAAGAAACCCATGTTTTTTCAACGGCATCTTTGTTTTTAGACGCCAAAAGTTGTAATTGCCATTTGCCGCCGGTTGCATTAACCGTAGCCGGTGCTGCCGGTGTTGTTGCTACCGGTTTAACCGGTTCGGCCTTCGGTGCCGGTTGAGTAACTTCTTTAACCTCAGCAACTTTCGGAGCGGCTTGTTCTTTAGCTTTTTCAACTGCCTCATTGGTTTTGGCGTTTACTTTTTCTGTGGTAGTAACAGTTTTCTCAGCGGATGCGGCCAACAAATCAGCCGGTTTTTCCGGCACGCCGTCGGTTGATTGCTGCGTAGGATCCGAAGCAGTGACTTGATTACTGACCTCCGCCACAATATTGTCCAAGGAGGAAGCATTTTCGTCAATATCGGTTACTTCCGGCACAATTTCCGGTAACTTCGGTTGCTCCGGAACCGGTAAAAGATTTTCAACCACCGTATTATCTACATTTTTCTTTTCTACAATGTTGTAAACATCTTTATCTTGATTGGGAATTTCCATACCACCCGGATTTTCCGGTTTAATTTTAACCGCTGTTTGCGGTCGGCGCAAAACGACTAACTCTTTGGAATGTTCGGCATATTGCGGCGCCAAAATAAACCAACCGACCACACCGGCCAGTGCAATTCCGGCAAACGTACCTAAAAAATTGTTGCGTGAACGCACTAATTCGGAACGCCGTTCTTCCATAGAGGCTATTTTTTGCTTTGCCACTTTCTGGCGGAATTCATCTAAATATTCGTCATTATCTCTGCTATATAATTCTTTATACATGGTTATCCCCTTTTTTTATATGATACTATCATTTATACACGCTCAATGTTTAAAATAGCTTAACAGAAATAAAAAAAAACTTTTATTTTGTTAAAATATCTATATAGTGAAAGAAAAAGGATATTGAATGAAAATTGCAACATTAAACATTAATTCCGTAAACGCCCGATTGCCTTTGTTATGCCGTTGGCTTAACGAAAATCGGCCGGATGTAATGTTGTTGCAGGAAATTAAGACGGAGTTCAATAATTTTCCTTTCTTTGATATCCAGATGGCTGGTTATGAAGCAAAAATGCTGGGACAGAAAAGTTATAACGGCGTGGCCGTATTAAGCCCGCATAAAATGACCGTAACGGCAGAGAATTTGCCGAATTTTACTGATGATAACGCACGTTATTTGGAAGTGGAAACAGATATTCGCGGACAAAAGTATACGGTGGCCTCGCTTTATTTACCGAACGGTAATCCGCCGGCCAATCAACCGGCCGATAAAAGTAGGCTGACTTATAAACTGGCATGGATGGATGCTTTTTTAGCACATGCCGACAAGTTGCTTAAATCGGGCAAAAATGTAATTTTAGGCGGCGATTTTAATGTTATCCTGACATCACGAGATGTATATAATTCGGAATTATTTGCAGGTAATGCGCTATATTGCCCGGAAGTTTGGCAACGTTTGCGGCAACTTTCATTTTTGGGATATGCGGATGCTTTTCGAGCTTTATACCCAATGCAAAACGGCTACACGTTTTGGGATTATACCGGAGGTGCATTACAAAATGATTTAGGTATGCGGATAGATTATATTTTCAGTGCGCCGGCTTTAACCGATAGGCTGAAAGAGTGTCGTATAGATAAAGCGTTCAGAGCAATGGAAAAAGCGTCTGATCATACAATTTTAATGGCTGAATTTGAGGATTGATTATGAAAAAAATATTGTTTTTATTCAGTGTGTTGTTTTTAAATATGCCGTTGTCGGCAACATGGGCCGCGCAAATAAATCAGAAGGCCTTGCGCGAGATGCTGACAACTGTTAATAACGAATATTTATTTGAGGTTAATAATGCCGAACTGGTGGCCAAAGGTTTAAATGGTTTACGTGATGTGGATAATAAATTTACCGCATATAAAGGTTCGGACCGCGTTTATGTATATTACGATCAAACTATTACGGCCATTATTCCGTTCCCGGCCAACGATAAAGATATTGATGCTTGGGTAAAGGGCATTAACAGCGCCTTGCAAGCCGCGGCCAAGGTTTCGGAGGATGTGGTGGTGCATGATTTTGAATTGCCGGATTTAATGATGAAGCGTATGCTTGACGGCTTAGATAAATTCTCACGCTATTATTCGCAATATGAATATAAAGAAGAAGATTATCGCCATAATTTTCGAGTGTTTTTCGCCAGCCGTATGATTGAGGATATATTGTATATGAATATTCGTATTTTCAATAAGCAAACGGCAGCCAAAGTGCGTGAGGCATTGGAAGATAATCCTGAGGCAAAAGGGGTTATTATAGATTTACGCGGTAATTCGGGCGGTATGCTGAACGAAGAAGTCGGAGGCCAAGCGGTCTTAGGAAGACAAGCT
>JAZNQW010000141.1:0-12020 GCA_045590435.1 Alphaproteobacteria bacterium
ATGTTTCCAGTTCTTTATTCAAACGTTCGCGTTCGGCAGCAAAATCCACCACACCTTTCAGCGGAATTAAAATTGTGGCTTCATGGCAAACCGTCTGTACCATATCTTTGGTAATTTCTTTATCACCGAGCGGCGCTAATTCTTCTAAGCGTGCCAAGGTGCAAATCAACTTGTTTTGATTTTGCAAAATTTGTAAATCAGCCTCGCCTGATTTGACATAGGCGTGTAATTTGGCACCGGCCGGCAAGTTCATAGCGGCACGCAACGAACGCACTGCCGAAATAAAGTCAACCGCCCAATCAATTTGCGCCATATCAGCCATGTTAATTTGCGTATTTGTCGGCCAAGGTGCTTTAATCAAATTAATGGAACGTGTTGTTAAATTGTTCCACAACTCTGTCGTTACAAACGGCATAAACGGATGCAAAATTACCAAAATGCGATCAAGCACCCACGCCGCCACGGCACGCGTTTCTTTAATATCTTGAGCATTTTCGCCATAAAAAACAGGCTTAGTCAGCTCAATATACCAGTCGCAGAAAGTGCCCCAAATAAATTGATAAACCGTGTTAGCCGCTTCCGAAAAACGGTAATTTTCCAAATTTTCCGTAACGTTTTTGGTAGCTTCATCTGCCTTTGCCATAATCCACTTGTTGATTTCCAGCTTGGCGGTCTTAACATCAAAATCAGTTATCGAGTAACATTGGTTCATTTCGCAAAAACGCGCGGCATTCCACAATTTTGTGGCAAAATTACGATAACCTTGAATGCGCGAATCGGACAAATTGATATCGCGACCTTGGGTTTCTGAAGCAGCCATAAAGAAGCGCAACGCATCCGCACCATAAGTATCAATGGTTTCCATCGGATCGACCGTGTTGCCCTTTGATTTGCTCATTTTCCGACCTTGCTCATCACGCACCAAACCGTGAATATAACACTTTTTGAACGGAACACGCTTCATCATATACATACTCATCATCATCATTCTGGCTACCCAGAAAAAGATGATATCAAATGCCGTTACCAGCACCGAAGTCGGATAAAATGTTTGCAAATATTCGGTATTTTCCGGCCAACCCAAAGTTGAAAATGCCCACAAACCGGAAGAGAACCATGTATCCAGAACGTCTGTTTCACGCCGCAGTTCAACGTGTTTGCCATAGTGCTTATCGGCAGCGGCTTGAGCACCTTCCTCGTTTTCCTCACAGAAAATCGTTTCATCCGGTCCATACCAAATCGGCATCTGGTGACCCCACCAAAGTTGGCGTGAAATGCACCATGGCTGAATATTGTTCATCCACTCAAAATATGTTTTTTCATAAGTTGCCGGCACAAATTCCATTTCTTTGTCGTGAACGGCTCGGCGTGCTTCTATCGCCAATTTCGGTGCATCAACGAACCACTGATCGGTCATATACGGTTCAATCACCACACCGCTTCTGTCACCATAAGGAATAACCATCGGATGTTCTTCAATTTTTTCCATCAATCCGAGTTTTTCAAGTTCTTCAATGGTTTTAATTCGGGCTTCTTGCGTAGAAAGTCCGTTATATGGCGTATTTTCGTTCAGTGTTGCATCCGGATTTAAAATGTTAATCATTGGCAGATTATGGCGTTTACCGACTTCAAAGTCGTTAAAATCATGCGCCGGTGTAATCTTCACCGCACCGGTTCCTTTTTCCGGATCGGCGTGATCGTCGGCAATAATCGGAATAACGCGGTTAACAATCGGCAAAATACAGTTCTTGCCAATTAAGTGTGCCAATTTCGGATTATCTTTGGAAACGGCCACAGCCGTATCACCAAACATAGTTTCCGGACGCGTGGTGGCAATATGAATGAACTCATTCGGATTATCTTCAAGCGGATATTTGTAGTAATACATTTTACCAACGGTTTCTTTTTGCACCACCTCCAAATCGGAAACAGCAGTTTCAAGCGCCGGATCCCAGTTGACCAACTTTTTGGCTTTATAAATCAAACCATCTTTATACATGGCCACAAAAATTTTGCGCACGGCACGTGATAGCCCTTCGTCCATGGTAAAACGTTCACGGCTCCAATCGCAAGAAGCGCCGAGGCGACGTAATTGCTTGCAAATGGTTCCGCCGGACTGTTTCTTCCATTCCCAAACACGTTCCACAAATTTTTCGCGCCCCAAATCGTGGCGGGTTAATCCTTCTTTAGCCAAATTACGTTCAACCACCATTTGGGTGGCAATGCCGGCATGGTCAGTCCCCGGTTGCCATAAAACTTTTTTACCCTGCATGCGGTTATAGCGCACCAAAATATCTTGCAAAGTGTTATTAAGTGCGTGTCCCATGTGCAAAACGCCGGTAACATTAGGCGGCGGAATCACAATTGCAAACGCCTCGCCATCTGCGCGCATGTCCGGCTGAAAAGCCCCTGATTTTTCCCATTGTTCATAAATTTTCTCTTCGAATTCCTTCGGATTATAATTTTTTTCCAACATTGTTTTTTCCTGTAATCTTTTAAAGTAATTGTGTTCGGTTCAAAAATAAGCGGGAGGAAGATAACCCTTAAAAACGAGGCTATTTATCTTCCTTTACGCGCACTCGAACACCCAAAACTTGCGGCCGACGGTTAAAATAGGTTTTATATTTTTTCATCATCTTTTGTGCCACATCATCAAAATTCCACACACCTAAGCGATACGGAATATCTTCGCGTTTAACCAACATTGCCTTAGACAATTCAAAAATTTCATCTTTCGGCTGCAAATCTTGCACGGTAAAAAATGATTTAAAATATTTTTTTCTTTCCTTTTCTACAATAGCCTCGCGAATCGACTTTAATATATCGTCTATTGAGGCTTCCGCCATGTTTTCCATTAATATTATACCCCAAGTCAACAAACTAACTTGGGGTATAATAGCAAAATTAATTTAATTACGCAACAGCTTTATTTAATTAAATTGCATAAATTTTAGCAATTAATAATTTTCGGCGCGTAATTCAAAATAGCTGCGAGCATGTGCGCAAACCGGGCAAGCTGCCGGAGCTTCCGTTCCAACAATAATATGTCCGCAATTACGACATTCCCAAACTTTAACGGTTGAACGCTTGAATACTTCCTGAGTTTCAACGTTTTTCAAAAGCGCACGATATCTTTCTTCGTGTGATTTTTCAATGGCTGCCACACCGCGGAATTTAGCTGCCAAAGCACTAAAGCCTTCAGCTTCGGCTGTTTTGGCAAAACCTTCATACATATCGGTCCACTCATAATTTTCACCTTCAGCAGCGGCTTTCAAATTAGCTGCCGTATCACCAAGTGCACCCAATTCTTTGAACCATAATTCAGCATGTTCTTTTTCGTTAGCCGCTGTTTTGGTAAAAATCTCCGAAATTTGCTCAAAACCTTCCTTTTTGGCCACGCTGGCAAAATATGTATATTTGTTGCGCGCCTGGCTTTCGCCGGCAAATGCCGTCCACAAATTCTTTTCGGTTTGGGTTCCGCTGTATTTATTAGTCATGTTCTTTTCCTTTGTAAAAGTTAAAAATTATGTAATCGCATATATAGCCGATTTTTCTATGTAATGCAAGTAAAATGAATCTTTTCCCGAAATTGATTATTTGCGCGGCAATGTCACATAATTAACACCGGCTTCTTCAAACATTTGTGCCGAATAGCTTAATTTATCGCGCCATGTATTTTTCGGGTCATTGTCGGAAGTGATATATTCATAAGTAACCACTTCTTTAATACCGGCCTGAATAATAGCTCGAGCACAATCGGTGCAAGGCGTTAATGTGCAATAAATGGTGCAACCGCGCAAAGAAGTTCCCGTTAAGCAGGCATTGTAAATAGCGTTACGTTCGGCGTGTTCAAAAAAATCATATTTGGTCGGACGTTCCATACGTTCAGCCACATCATCATTCACACCGCGTACTAATCCGTTATAACCGGTGGAACGAATTTCTTTATCCGGCCCCACCACAACGGCACCGGTTTTGGTCGACGGATCTTTCGACCACGTTGCCACTAAATCAGCCACTGCCAAAAAACGATAATTCCATTTTTCCGAAAACATTTACGCCCCCTTAAATCATGCATTATGCACCGTTACAATCAACAGCCCGACTATAACAGTTTTTTTTTGTTTTTCAAATACTTTAGCAAAAAAATGATTAATCTGCGCATAAAAATATGCAAAAAAATCAAAAAAGTTCTTGCATTTTATTTCAGATGTGCTATTAAATATTTTGTTCGCAGATGATGCGGGTATAGCTCAGGGGTAGAGCGCAACCTTGCCAAGGTTGATGTCGTGGGTCCGAATCCCATTGCCCGCTCCAATTTATAAGGGAAAGGAAGGTTTGATAAAAACCTTCTTTTCTTTTTTTGTGTAAAATGGTTTTACACAATGATTACTATACCAAAACATTTGATAAACAATGCTTTAACTATCATTTACCTAAAACCAGATATATATTTAATGCAAGATGATGCCATTGCTCAATATCATGCCTTATATATAATATCGCAAATTTTATCAATCAGTCGTGTATAGTCATAAGCAGCTCCCGGTCTACCAGTTGATGTCTTTTCTGCCACACCATTTTGCACAAGCCATTTCTTAAACTCTTCTTTTATGTTCATATCCAGCACCTTTAACAACTTTTATTATTATAAAATAGTCATTATTAAAAAAAACAATAAAAAGAGAAAAAAATAACATAAATTTATACATCTCTTTAACCCTTTTCTGATTGGAAGAAGGTTATTTTAGGTACAGACAACTCCTTTTTTATTGATTTGTTAAGATTATATGCTTATAGTGTACTTGTTGGGGAATGCCCGAACTTCAACAGGTAATCGTTAAACCTAATCAACGCGGGCGGTAATAACTATTGTTTAATGTCAATGGAATATTACGTCATAGGGCAGACACCGATATGGTGGATGCTCACAAAAATAAGGCTTGCACGAATATGTGAGCTGCATCTCGCGTTGATTGCAGTTAACGACATCCACCGCCTTTGTGCGTTTTGCTCGGGTTGATTGGTGTTTGTCATTGTTTAGGTTTATTGCAACTATACTTTTCGCTTTATTTTATGTGCAGATTGTTAATGCGCATGAGTTTGTTGCAACTATAACCAAAATCAATGATGGTGATACAATAACGGCTCTGGTTAATAATGAAAATACAAAGATCCGCTTGCTGGATGTTGATTGCTATGAAACCAAGAAGAACGCAAGAGCAAAATTTCAGCAAAAATACTATGAATTGTCGGTTGATGAAGTGCTTGAAAAAGGTAAGCAATCAAGGAAAATATTAAAAAAATTACTTAAAGACCACAGATATATAAGAGTTGAATGGGGAAAACGTGATTCTTTCGGCCGTATCTTAGGTAAAGTCTATTTAGATGACATAAAATCTAATGGTATTATTGATGTTAACCAGTATATGTTGAATCAAGGTGGTTGCAATAAATATGTACCAAAGAATGCGATAAAAAAACAAAACAATAACTAAGTCTTTTGGGAAATAAACTGCTTTTTTCTTGATGTAATGGTATCTATATTTATTATCAATCGTAACAAAAATGTTACGATTCAATACCAAAAATGTTACGATTGATTTTTTTTGCACGATGTTGAATAAAAACGTGTACATTTTATGAAATTCGCTTTATAATTTGTTTAAATTTAAGTGTGATGCATACTGTGATGCTTTTGGTTGAAACCAGAAGTAAGCAAAATGCAAAAGCAAGTAAAATCAATGCTTTTATAAAAAATGGAGCAGAACCCATTGCCCGCTCCAATTTATAAGGGAAAGGAAGGTTTGATAAAAACCTTCCTTTCTTTTTTTGTGTCTCAATGAGAGCTTTCATGGCATAAAAAAACCCTCAGTGCCGGAACACTGAAGGAATCTTTTAATTTATTGCTTGACGGCAAACGCGGAATCAAAACCAAAACTGCGGATAGCAGGTCAGTTCTTTGTTGCCGAAACACAGCGGACGTTCTATTGCCGCAAACCACTTTTGCACCATCACTTTAGATGTCCAATCCCGCAACTCCGGTAGCATCATCTTAATCAGCAAGACAAGGAAAATCAAATCAATAATCCCTTGTGCTAAATACTGTTCCGGAATAACCAGCCAGCAAAACAGCGTTACCGCAACCCAGCACATGAAAAACATGAAAACATGAGGCGTCTGCACAAATGCTACTACAAAACGCACGGCAACTTCCAGCAGTTTCACAATCAAATACTTGATGGCATAATAAACGGACAGCAATGCTTCCGTAATGCCACACACCCAAACGAGCAACGCAAACAGCGCCGCAAGTAAACAGCCTAAAACGATCCAGCCCATAATAATGAAAGATTAAGTTAATATCTAAATGGTAATAAAACTCGTCGTTATTTTAGCACAAAAAAGCTAAAATGCAAGATAAAATCCGCTATAGACATTTAAATAACAGTTGCTACATACCGAAAACAAGCAATAAATAGAGAAAAGCCGCATACACAATAGAAGGACCGAACGGACCAACACGCATACGATTAACCAGACAGGTGCCGGCAAAAATAACGCAGGCTCCCAGAATAATGTATGAAACGCCGGATATTCCCATCCATGCCCCAAGTGCCGTTAACAATTTAATATCTCCTGCCCCGAACGCATCAGGATATTTCCACACCACAAACATACTGGCAACGGTCGGCATTAAAAAGCCGAAAGCGGCACTGATGGCGCTGAATTGTGCCGGTGAAAGAATAGGCCAAACATCATACATAATCCACGGACCGCCAAATGAAGCATACGCAAACCCCATCACCAATAGCGGCAATGTCAAAATATCGGGCAACAACATAAAGCGTTTATCCATTTCCACAAGTAAAAGCATAATCCAAAGAAATGCCACATGCCAAACGGCAAAGCCGCTTAAAGTAGAAACAAATAATGTGGCAAACAAATAACTGGCCGCTGCCGTAAAAATACCCCAACCGATACTGCGCATGAAGTAGCGTTGTAATAAAATCATGTATTCCGGATTTCCTTTAAGTTTGCGCCACGGCATATAATGCGTCGGCCACCATACTTTAAGCAAAATATACCCCGGTGAGGCCGGCATCAATTTACCAATGCGTCGCGCTAAATAAGGAATAAAACAACCAAACAGAAAACCGCTAATAATATATGTCATGAGCCAACCTCCTTAAGTATTTTACCGTTATCATAGCCTATAAGTCATAAAATTTTATTAAAAATGCATTTATTTACTTTCTTAAAAAAATATTTAAAGAATCGTTATTTTATTGTTGACAGCGACAAAAACTTATGTATATTACAAGCCATTGCTTTATGTTTAAATTAAAGGAAAAGGATATGTACGCAGTAATTAGAACAGGCGGAAAACAATATAACGTCACAAAAGGCGACGTTGTTAAAATTGAAAAAATCGCCGGTGAAGAAGGTAAAGAAGTTGTTTTCAACGAAGTTTTGTCTTTGGGTGAAACTTTTGGCACGCCGCTCGTAAAGGGTGCCAGCGTTAAGGCTTTGGTTGTTAAACAAGCTAAAGATGCCAAGATAATTGTTTTCAAAAAGAAAAGAAGACAGAACTATCGTCGTAAGAACGGTCACAGACAAAATATCACGATTGTAAAAATCACGGATATTTTAGGTTAATCATTTGTAAGGAGACAAGGTTATGGCACATAAAAAATCTGGTGGTAGTTCCAATAACGGTCGTGATTCGGAAGGTCGTCGTTTAGGCGTTAAAAAGTTTGGTGGTGAAGCGGTTATTCCGGGCAACATCATTATTCGTCAACGCGGCACCAAATATCATCCGGGACAAAACGTCGGTTTGGGTAAAGACCACACCATTTTTGCAACGTCTGAAGGCAAAGTTGAATTCAAAACTAAAGCCAATGACAAGGTTTATGTTTCCGTTGTTGCGGAATAATTTTCGCATCAATTGAATAATGGGGGCTTTGTGCCCCTTTATTTGTATGTGTGGCGGCAAAGGTTAAGCATGAAGTTTCTGGATCAGGCAAAAATATACATCAAAGCGGGCGATGGCGGTAAAGGTTGCGTTTCGTTTCGGCGTGAAAAGTTTATTGAGTTCGGCGGGCCGAACGGCGGCGACGGCGGAAACGGCGGCAGCGTTTATTTTGAGGCGGTTGAAAATCTTAACACGCTGATTGATTTTCGCTATCAACAACATTTTAAGGCGCAAAAAGGCCAACAAGGCATGGGCTCGGAAATGACCGGATATAAAGGCGAAGACCTAATTATTAAAGTGCCGGTCGGCACCGAAATTGTGGCTGATGACGGTGAAACCGTTTTAAAAGATATGGTTAAAGCCGGCGAACGCTTTTTAATTGCCCAAGGAGGTAAAGGCGGTTTAGGTAACGCACGTTTTAAAAGTTCAACCAATCAGGCGCCGCGTTATGCCGGTCCGGGAACGGAAGGCGAAGAGTTGTGGGTATGGCTACGACTGAAAATTATTGCAGATGTCGGCTTAATCGGACTACCGAATGCCGGAAAATCAACGTTTTTATCGGCGGTAACAGCGGCTCGTCCGAAAATTGCTTCCTATCCGTTTACCACCTTACACCCACATTTGGGCGTGGCTTGGAGTGACGGACAGGAAATGGTTATTACCGATATTCCGGGGCTTATTGAGGGTGCCCATGAAGGTGTGGGTTTAGGTGACAGATTCTTAAAACACGTTGAACGTTGTTCGGTTTTTTTGCACCTTGTTGACGCCACAGCTGAAGATGTGGCAACTGATTATGAGACAATCCGCCGCGAATTGGAATTATATAGTGATAAACTTAAAAATAAGCCGACCGTGGTGGCCTTAAATAAGTGTGATGCCTTAACCGAAGAAGAGATTACCGAAAAGAAGGCTGCCTTACAAAAAGTTTGTACCAATGAGATATTTACCATTTCGGCCGCCGCAAATCAGGGCCTAAAACCTTGTCTGCGCGAAGTAAATCAATATATTATGCGTTTACATGAACAATCGGAACCGGAAAAAACTGCAGTTAATGTGACCGAATCGAAGAAATGGTCGCCTTTAGGTTAATAAAAAAAAGGAATTAGAAAAGTGACAGAACAAACGGAAAATAAAATTTTGCAAATTGTAACCGCTTCTTTGGAAGATATGAAAGCTGAAGATGTGGTAACGATTGATTTAGCCGGTAAAACTTCAATTGCCAGTTATATGGTGGTAGCCAGCGGTAATTCCAACCGCCACGTAGCCTCTATTGCGCAGAAGGTAGAAGAAAACCTCAAAGCAGCCGGTTATCGTTGCACGATGGAAGGTGAGGTTAAAGCTGATTGGGTATTGATTGACGCATTTGATGTAATTGTGCATATTTTCCGTCCGGAAGTGCGCGAATTTTATAACTTGGAAAAAATGTGGCAGTCTGTAGCCAATTTACGCAAAGAATAATCATGAAAGCCACCATTCTAGCCATCGGCAAATGCAAAAAAGATTCGCCCGAAGCGGCGATAATTGCCGAATATATCAAACGTTCCGGCTGGGATATCGTAATTAAAGAAAAAGACAATTCAACGCAGGAGGATGAAGCTAAATTTCTGCAAAGTTCGATTCCGAGCGGCGCCAAAGTGGTGGTCTTAGATGAACGCGGCGTTAATATTTCAAGCCTTGAATTAGCGTCAAAAATAGAAGGGTGGCTCTTAAACGGTTGCTCGGAAATCTGTTTTTTAATCGGCGGCGCCGACGGACACCTGCAATCTACCCGCGATAAGGCCGATTTAATCTTGTCATTCGGCAAATTAACCTTGCCGCATATGCTGATGCGTGCAGTTTTAGCCGAACAAATTTATCGCATTCAGACTATTATCAATCACCACCCGTATCACCGCGCTTAAAACTCATCTAATGGTCATCTGCTAGGAAGTCTGTTGGCTTATGTACCTTTTATTGTACGCCGCACCCACTGCGTAAGCAGCGCCGGAGGCTCTCAGACTTCCGTCGCATCTGACTCATTATCCGAGGTTTGTAATATAAACTGTCATTCTGCACTTGATGCGGAATCTCTATAATCACTTAAAAAACACTTTACAAACCTTTCTTTTTACTTTACCTTGATTAAAGGCACAAAATGTTGCGCCGAGGGCGTAGTAACCCTCTTGTATAGCTAGTCGCTAGAGCATAAGCGACTTAAATATATATGCCGGCTTCTGTCCTTTTTGTATAAAGGGCGGATGTCGGCTGAATAAGGCTATAATGCCGAATAGGCCGAGCCGCTTAGCTATACACGGTTACTAACATCCGCCCGCTTCATCAGATGCGGGTTTTTTGTTTATGTGTTTGACAAAGGAGAACTGAATGTCTGTAAAAACAAAAGCGGCAATAGCTTCCGCGGCTATATTAACGGCTTGCTCAACTATTTTCAGCGGCTCGTCACAAACAATTACGTTTGATTCCAACGTGAAAGAAAATATTGAAATTTACGCCAACGGCGCTTTGGTATGTAACAAAACACCTTGCACAGTGGATATTGACCGCATATCCGGTCCGATGACCATTTTAGCCAAAGCCAAAGGTTATGAAGATGCGGTTATGCAAGATAAAACCAAAATTAATCCGATTTTCTGGGCGAATATTCTTTTAATTTATCCAACCGGTTCAACAACAGACTTTGCTACTAGCGCTATGTGGAAATATTCACAAGACGGCATTTATATTAATATGAGACCACAGGAAAGTCATCGTGCGGCAAATATAAAATTTCAAAAGGATACGGAAATAAGAAAATTTGCCGTTTATAATTTCGGTGAACTGAAATATGGTAACACGGAGTATTTAGAGGCTTTGCAAGAATTGAGCGGTCGGCAACAAACAGAATTAAAATCCATCATTTCTCAAGCCCAAACGGAGGCTGAACTGGCAAACCGGCTGACAAATATATAAAATTATCTGAAAAATAAAGCGCATCACATAGAATTATGTTGGTGCGTTTTATTATTTCCACAATTGTTTTTTGCGTTTTAATTCTTCCAAAGATGCGGTAACAACGGCACCAAACAAAACCACTGCCCACCATGAATACATCCATACCAACAACAACGGAATGGTTGCCAATGCTCCGTATAATGTTCTGTATGTCACATTCAGCGCCAAAAAATAACCGAAGCCGAAACGCAACAACGCCATCATTACAAAAGCCACCAATGCGCCCCATACGGCATTTGTTAGTCGCACCTTTTTATTCGGCACCACCATGTATGATAACAGCAAAGCGCTAAAAGCTAACAGATTATGCAAAATGAATGTAATAATTAAACCGCTGCTTGTTTCATCAGGGTTTAAATATTTAATCGTCAGCATATAGCCTTTCAGCGAAAAAGCCGCACCCAGCAATAGCGGAAAAAGTGTTAAAAGTGTCCAATACATTGTGATTTTGGTTGAAATACGGCGGTGTTTTTTCACTTTGAAAATAAAATTGAAACTGTTGTCTATAGTGGCCAGCATTAAAATTGCCGTTACCGCCAAACCGGCAACGCCAAGCGTGGTTAATTGCGCCGCGGCACCCACAAATTCTCCCATATATTGTTGAAGATTCGGACCTAAATCAGGCACAAAGTATTGAATTAAAAATTCCTGCACCTGCATGCGCACATCCGCAAACATCGGAAATGCCGCAAAAATGGCTAACGCAATAGATATCATCGGCACCACCGCCAATAGGGTAGTATAACTCAGCGCCGAAGCCACACGCAACAAAGCCGTATCACGCAGATGTGTGTGCAACTGCTTAAAGAAAATCTTGTTGAATTTTTTGTAATCTGACCACTTTTGCCATGTTATCATCTTCACAACTTTCAAAAAAAGGTTTACAAAGTAAATAAACTTGTATACATTCCGCTCTAAGTATCGTTTTGGAAACTTAGTATATTCCAAAGCGTAATATAGTAAACTTAAAAAAGGATAAACAAATGGCACTACAACAGCTTATGAGCGGCAAAAAAGGCTTAATTATGGGCCTTGCCAATGATAAATCAATTGCTTG
>JAZNQW010000142.1:0-5785 GCA_045590435.1 Alphaproteobacteria bacterium
AGGCTACGGGGGCCGTGATAGCAACGTATGGTGAAACAATGGTGGTGGCAACGGTGGTTGCCGCTAGAGAAGTAAAGGCAGATCAGGATTTCTTTCCTTTAACAGTCAACTATCAGGAAAAATATTATGCAACCGGCAAAATTCCGGGCGGTTTCAATAAGCGCGAAAGCAAGCCGTCGGAACGCGAAGTTTTAATCTCACGTTTGATTGACCGACCGATTCGCCCGCTGTTTCCGGATGCATTCAAAAACGAAGTGCAAATCGTTTGCACAGTGTTATCACATGACCAAAAGAATGATTCGGATGTGGTGTCTATGGTTGCCGCTTCGGCCGCTTTGGCTGTTTCGGGTATTCCGTTCTTGGGCCCGATTGGTGCGGCAAAAGTCGGTTACAAAAACGGGGCTTATATTTTGAACCCGACAATTGAAGAACAGGCAACGTCAGATTTGGAATTAACCGTTGCCGGTACCAACGAAGGTGTTTTAATGGTTGAATCCGAAGCACAAGAACTTTCGGAAGAAGTAATGCTCGGTTCGGTGATGTTTGGCTTTGAAGCCTTCCAACCAGTGATTAAAATGATTAACGAATTGGCGGCTGAAGCCGGTAAAGAAAAATGGGCCGCACCGGAATTTCCGCCGGAATACGACGCTTTAAGTAAGCGTATTATGGAGAATTACGGCAGCCGCTATAACGACGCTTTCAGCATTACCGATAAGCTGGAACGCGGCACGGTTTTGGGACAATTGGCTGAAGAAGTGAAAGCTACGATTGATCCGGAAAATGAGCTGGAAAACAGATATGTGGGTGATGCCATTGAAAATGTGATGCACCACACCATGAGAGAAAAGGTTTTAACCACAGGTCGTCGTATTGACGGCCGTGATACAAAGACGGTACGCCCGATTCAGTGTGAAGTCGGTTTGTTGCCGGAAGGACATGGTTCGGCGCTGTTTACGCGTGGCGAAACACAGGCTTTGGTGGTAACCACATTAGGTACGCCGGAAGATGCACAGCTGGTTGACGGCCTGTTTGCCGAATATAAACAAGACTTTATGCTTTACTATAACTTCCCGCCGTTCTCGGTGGGTGAATGTGGTCGCTTAGGCACGCCGGGACGTCGTGAAATCGGTCACGGTAAATTGGCATGGCGCGCGATTCATCCGATGTTGCCGAAAGACAAAGAAGCATTTCCGTATTCTTTGCGCGTGGTTTCGGATATTATGGAATCTAACGGTTCGTCTTCAATGGCCACGGTTTGCGGTACCTGCTTGTCGTTAATGGATGCCGGTGTGCCGATGAAAAAGCCGGTGGCCGGTATTGCTATGGGCTTGATTAAAGAAGATGACGGCCGTGTGGCAATTTTGACCGATATTTTGGGTGATGAAGATCACCTCGGCGATATGGACTTCAAGGTAGCCGGCACGCGTGATGGTGTGACAGCGTTACAGATGGATATTAAGATTACTTCAATCACCAAAGAAATTATGGAAAAGGCTTTGGCGCAGGCGCATGAAGGACGTATTCACATTTTAGGTGAAATGGCTAAGGCTATTGCCGAGCCGCGTCCGGAGATTTCGCCGAAAGCACCGCGCATTTTCACTATGAAGATTCCGACAGATAAGATTCGCGAAGTGATTGGTACCGGCGGTAAAGTTATCAGAGAAATTATCGAACAGACCAACACCAAGATTGAAATTGAAGATGACGGCACGGTTTTGATTGCTTCCAGCAATGGAGATAACTGCCAAAAAGCCATTGATATCATTATGGGTATTGTGGCCGAGCCGGAAGAAGGCAAAATCTATAAAGGCACAATTACCAAAATTATGGACTTTGGTGCATTTGTTCGTTTCTTGGGACAGACCGAAGGTTTGGTGCATATTTCCGAAGTGAAGAACGAGCGCATTGCCTCGGTATCGGATTTCTATAAAGAAGGCGATACGATGTGGGTGAAGTGCTTAGGCACAGATAACCGCGGCAAGATTAAGCTTTCGGCTAAGAGAGTTAATCAGGAAACTGGCGAAGATCTGGAAAAATAATTGTCGATAGATAAATGCGGCTCGAGAAATCGGGCCGTATTTTTTTATCTCTGCACAGGTATTGACAAAAGAGAATAAAGCGGCTAGTCTTAGTGTAGTTTTTTTGAATTATTTACCTCTAATTTTGTAGTATATTATGAATAGCGAATTGTTTGAAGATTGGCGTGCCATGGGGGTTAGCCAAGAAGACGCGTTGGCTTATGCCGTATGGTTGAATGCGCAAAAAATTATGTTGCCTCTAAGGAAGGAAAATTGGTTGCCAACCCCGTTACCGTTGGGTTATCTGGGCAAGGACAATCGACTTGTGCGCTTACCGTTTTTGGATCTGGAACACAAAGGTCAGGTGCTTGGCATTATGGTTGGCGAAATGTGTTTGGATATTCGACTTTTGGGCCGAAACTGCGGCGGTGATATGTATCACATGGCGTTTATGGGCTTAGACTGTGAGTTGAGATCTTTTCGTAACAGATTGTATCCGCCGCAGAAGTCTTTCGGTGTATTTGCAACCGAAAGCATTTACGCGCGTAATCCGTTTGTGCCGAACCTCAACCAGATGCAACAGGCCTATATGCACAGAAAAGCCTTTGATACCACCATTGCACTGCTTGAAATGCATGAAATATGTTGCGGCATCAGGTGGGGCGAGAAGAGCTTTATCTGTCGGGATGATGAAGTCGGTAAAGAAAGGCAGGAATATCATCAGGCGGTTGATTTTAAGAACGGCGTGGTTGAAAAGTGGGATTCCGGTGTGAAAGAAAAGTTCTTTGTGCGTGCGGCATTGCCCGTTAGTGACTATGATCCGCCTTACCCCGTGGATAAGACAGGTTGCTTTGACTGGACTGTTTGGCGTAAAGAATGTGCGCCTTACTTAGATGAAGATCCGCAAGCTGTGCATTCCAGAATGTTTGACATCTTCATGAGCTGAAAAAAGAAAAGACCACCTGTGAAAACAGATGGTCTTTTCGCATTTTAAACAGCATATTATACATTGAACAAGAAGTTCATTAAATCGCCGTCCTGCACTTCGTAGTCTTTGCCTTCCGAACGCATTTTGCCGGCATCTTTGCAGCCTTGTTCACCGCCGAATTTTACATAATCATCATACGAAATTGTTTCAGCTCGGATGAAGCCGCGTTCAAAATCAGAGTGAATAATGCCGGCACATTGCGGCGCTTTCATACCCTTTACAAAAGTCCAAGCGCGCACTTCTTTCGGACCGGCGGTAAAATACGTTTGCAACCCGAGCAAATTATATCCGGCGTGAATGATTTTTGCTAAACCGGTTTCTTCTAAACCGAGTGCTTCCAGAAAATCTTTCTTTTCTTCTTCTGATTCCAATTGCGCTACTTCCGATTCAATTTCAGCGGAAATAATCACAGTTTGAGCACCTTCTTCGGCTGCCATTTTTTCTACCGCACGCGAAAAATCATTGCCGGTTGCAGCGGAATCCTCATCAACATTACATACATACAAAACCGGTTTGGAAGTTAAAAGTTGCAACATTTTATACGCTTTATATGCTTCTTTGTCGGCCTTATCAGGTGCGGCGGTAATGGCCGGTTTACCTTGTTGCAAGGCGGCAATAATCGGCTCGGTCACACGGGCAAAGACAGCGGATTCTTTATCGCCGGCACGGGCCTTTTTTTGCCACTGATCAAAACGCTTGGTTAAACTTTCCAAATCGGCAATCATCAGCTCGGTTTTTACAATATCGGCATCACGAACTGGATCAACACTGCCTTCCACGTGCGTAATGTTGTCATCTTCAAAACAGCGCAAAACATGAATAATAGCATCTGTTTCGCGAATGTTGGCCAGAAATTGATTACCCAAGCCCTCACCTTTTGACGCACCTTTAACCAATCCGGCAATATCCACAAATTCGAGTTGTGTCGGTACAATATTTTTCGGCTGAACCATTTCTACCAGCTTATCCAATCGCTTGTCCGGCACGGCTACGCGACCGGTGTTCGGCTCAATTGTGCAAAACGGGAAGTTGGCCGCTTGTGCCGCAATGGTTTGTGTTAAGGCATTAAATAATGTTGATTTGCCGACATTTGGCAGGCCGACAATGCCGCAATTAAATCCCATATTTTTACTCCGTATTAATTCAAATTGGCTTTGTTATAGTTTATTTAGCCGCAATTGGCAAGCAATATTTTTGTTGCAAAAATTAGCGCATTAAGGTATAGTGCCCGCAACCAAGTATTATTGTGGAACTTAAAACAGAATCATTATGAGTGAAATGGAAGCAAGCGCTATTTTAAAACGCGCCATGGTGGAAAGCCACCCGATTAGAATTACAAAAGTAAACAGCGAGCCTATTTCTGTTCGTGTGCATGTTCGTTACCGCGGCAAAAACGTCATTTTTCCCGTGGAAGTATCTGAAGGTGATTCGCATTTTGACCGGTTGCTCACCGTGCGCCCCGGTGATGAAATGTATGTTTCATACGACAGCGAAGATATCGGTAAAATCATTCACAATAACCTCTTTAAGAGGTTGTGGAATCAGCTGTTCTGGTAATAGAGTGAATGTTCAGGCACAAAAGAAAACCTCTTTGCATGGTGGCAAAGAGGTTTTTGTTTTTTAGAAGCATACGAGCAATTAAATATCCAAATTCTGCACTTTCAGTGCGTTTTCCTGAATAAACTCTTTACGCGGTTCAACCACGTCGCCCATCAGGGTTGAGAATGCTTCGTCGGCTTCTTCTACGCTGTCAATTTTAACTTGCAACAGCGAGCGAGCTTCCGGATCAAGCGTGGTTTCCCACAGCTGTTCAGGGTTCATTTCGCCCAAACCTTTATAGCGCTGAATAGAGATACCTTTCTTGCCGGCGGCCGTTACGGCATTCATCAGGCTGACCGGACCGTCAACACGTTTGGTGCCGAGAGCTTTGGTATTTAAGACTGATGATTTGGCAAAATTATCGGTTAAAAATTCGTGCATATTATTCAGCACCTGACCTTCCGGACTTTCCAAAATGTTGGCGCCGATAACGTGTTCTTCTTTAACACCGCGTAACACGCGATAAAACACCACACTGCCCTCATTGTTAATTTCAGCTTTCCATCCCTTATCATATTCGGCTTCCAGCGAATCCAAACGCACGGCGATATCGTTGATTTTTGTTTGCAGTTTGTTTTTATCGGCCAAAATTTCGTGATCAAACAAGCCGCAAATGGCCAACTGTTCCACAATCTTTTCCGGCGCTTTCAATGTGAGGGCCTTAATCATGCTGTTGGCCTTTTTGGTGCTTTCCACAAACGTAATCAAATCCTGTCCGACCAAAATTTCGCCGTTAGCCGTTTCAAGCGAGCCTTCTTCGCAACCGCCGTGAATCAAATAATCTTCCATTTCACGGTCATCTTTAATATATATCACCGAATTGCCGCGTTTGGCCTTATAAAGCGGTGGTTGAGCAATGTAGACATAGCCGCGGCGAATCAGCTCAGGCATTTGACGGTAAAAGAATGTGAGCAAGAGCGTTCTGATGTGCGCACCGTCCACATCGGCATCGGTCATGATAATGATTTTGTGATAGCGGCATTTGTCGGCATCAAAGTCATCGCGGCCGATTCCCGTGCCGAATGCCGTAATCATCATGCCGATTTCGGCTGATGAAAGCATACGGTCAAAACGCGCGCGCTCAACGTTCAAAATTTTACCGCGCAAAGGCATAATTGCCTGATATTTTCTGTCGCGTCCCTGTTTAGCTGAACCGCCGGCGGGATCACCCTCAACGATA
>JAZNQW010000143.1:0-7228 GCA_045590435.1 Alphaproteobacteria bacterium
TACACCCGCATTTTCTCTGCCTCACATCGAGAGTAAGCCCTTATTTGAAAAAGTGGTGGAGGGGGATGGATTCGAACCATCGTAGACTAAGTCGACGGATTTACAGTCCGTTGCAATTGACCGCTCTGCCACCCCTCCATAAACATCTTCAGGGGTTCTGTCAGAAAAACCGCTTACGCGATTTCTCAATAGCTATAATCAATATTTTTTGCTTAATGTCAATCTTTTTTTTATTTTTTATTAAATTATGTGCGCTAAGATTTGTTAACATATTGAAAAGAGGTGGATTATGCCGATAATTACAGAAAAAATAAATCCGGCAACGGCTGATATAGATTTGGCTGACGGCGCAGAGATTGCCCGCCTGATAAACGACGAAGATAAAAAAGTGGCGTTGGCAATTGAAAAGATTGTGCCGCAAATAGGTAGGGCTATTGAAGAAATTGCGGCGCGTTTGCAAAAGGGCGGGCGCATGGCCTATTTCGGTAGCGGTACCAGCGGGCGTATCGGTATTTTGGATGCTTCGGAAATGCCGCCGACATTCGGTGTTTCTCCGAATTTAATTCAGGGCTACATTTCCGGCGGCGAAAAAGCGATTCGCTTTTCGGTAGAAAGTGCCGAAGATAATGCGCAGTTAGCCGAAGACGATTTTGCCGATTTTAATGCGCAAGCCGATGATGTAATCGTGGCCATATCGGCCAGCGGCAATCCGCAATATGCTGTGCGTATTTTGGAACTGGCGCGGGAGCGAAATGTTTTGACAATCGGCGTTACTTCCAATCCGAAAGCCAAATTGAAGGCGTTTGCCGATATATTCTTATGTGCGGAAGTCGGGCCTGAAGCCGTTTCCGGTTCATCGCGCATGAAATCGGGCACGGCACAGAAAATGATTTTGAATATGCTTTCGACCGGTGCCATGATTAAAATGGGTAAAACTTACAAAAACTATATGGTTGATGTGCAGATTCATAATCAAAAATTGCACGAGCGAGCCGTTCGCTATGTGTGCGAAATTAGCGGCGCAAGTGAAGAAAAGGCCGAAGAAATTTTAAAAATTGCCGGCAACGTTAAAGTGGCCTGTGTGATGATTGCCAAAAATTGCAGTGCCGAGGAGGCGCATCGTGTTCTTGCCGAAAACAGCGGTATTTTGCGTCGTGTGTTGTAAAAAGTCGCGTGTTGTAAAAATATTATTCCATATTTTGTAACAAATTATAAATTGCATCGGAAGTGAGTGTTTCAATGTCTTCCGATGTTTTTTTGAATTGAGTCCATAAAAAGGCTTCAATTTCCGGCCGATGTATAACTTGAACGCCAAAATTTTCGGCTAACATATCTGCCCAAGTATTTGCCGCCAGCAAACACACATCACCGGCGCCCAAAAACGGTAGACCGAGTTTTTCCACCACCGGCAAATGCGTTACAAAATGATAATAATGCACGGAACTATCCGTATTTGTAATTATATTGTTTACAAACTTCTGTATGGTAAATTTTGGTGCATCTTCAATTAAAAATTCGGTTTCCAACAAATGTTCACAATTCATTCCGAGCGCTTCAAAGCGAGCCGTTTCCGCCGCACGTTCCAACGGCGAATGATAAATTGTAGTACAAGCCGGTAGAATCTGTTTTAATTGCAATCCCGTCAAATATGCCGCCACCATATCTTCGCGCAAAATCGGCGTATCAAAACCATAACGCTCGTGCCGCCCGAAACTTAAATAGACCTTTGTATCAACCATCAATTTTTTCCGGTTTCGGTTGTTTACTCAATGACAACAGCATGCCTGCCGCAAGCAAACCGACCGTAACTGTTAATGAGAGCCATTCATGCACTTCAAACGGCGTATCTTTTAAGAAAATTTTGGCGCCGATAAAGATGAGAATAATCGAAATTGCCGGCTTCAAATAAGCAAATTTGCTGATAATTGCCGCCAAAAGGAAGTATAATGCACGCAAGCCCAAAATGGCAAAAATATTAGTGGTGTAAACCACATAAACGTCCGTAGTAACCAAGAAGATGGCCGGAATACTGTCAAGCGCAAAAACCACATCCATGGTTTCAATGATAATCAGGGCAAAAAACAGCGGTGTAATATAGTGTTTGCCGTTTTCTTTAACAAAGAAATGTTCGCCGTGCAAATGCGGCGTAACATGAAACAGACGGCTCATTAATTTATAGATTTTTGTATCTTGAATATTGCCTTCGTCTTCTTCCTTGGTAAAAAGCATTTTGCCGCCGGTATAAATTAAAAAGATGGAGAATAAATACAAAATCCAGTTGAATTTTAATACCAACACGTCGCCGATTCCAATTAAAATACCGCGCATAACGAGTGCCCCCAGAATACCCCAAAACAGCACGCGGTGCTGATACATTTTAGGTACGCCGAGCGTGGCAAAAATCATTGACATAACGAAAATATTATCCATCGACAAACTTTTTTCAAGCAAATAGCCGGTAAAATAATCCATACCCATTTCCGGTCCGTCTTCAATCCATACAAAGGCGCCGAACAAAAGGGCAATGGCAATATAAGCTATGCAAATCCACAATGTATGCCAAAAATGAGGCTCTTCGTTTTTGCGGTTAAACCAGAATAAGTCGGCCGCTAACAACAAAACCACAACAATGCCAAAGCATGTCCATAACCAAAATGGCGAAAGATGTTGTCCATTGGCAAGGCTGTTAAAAAGTTCTTGTAACGTTTCCATTATTTATCATTTACCTCCAAATTCCACGTGGTTCGAATAATGTCATCAATATTAGTATATTTCGGTTGCCAATTCAATACTTTTTGTGCCATATTGCTTGAAGCCACAATAATGGCCGAATCGCCGGCGCGGCGTGGTGCAAAATCATAATTTATTTTTTTGCCGGTAACGCGTTCGGCGGCTTCAATGATTTCTAATACCGAAGTACCTTTATTGGTGCCCAAATTCAAGCAATATGATGTTGGTTCATTAAGCAGTTTTTTAATGGCTGCCACATGTGCGGTTGCCAGATCTTCCACATGTACATAATCGCGCACACACGTGCCGTCCGGCGTGTGATAATCATTACCGAAAACATGCAGTTTGTCGCGTTTACCGGTAGCTACTTCCATAATAATCGGCAATAAATTCTGCGGATTTTGTTCTCGTCCGGTTATTGAGCCGTCTGCGGCATAACCGGCAGCGTTAAAATAGCGCAATGCAATATAGTGAAAGTCTTTCAATTGTGCAAACCAGTGCATTACCTGTTCAATTTGCACTTTTGTAAAACCGTAAAAACTGAGCGGCGCCAAAGGATGATTTTCATCAACCGGAATGTATTGCGGTGTGCCGAAGACGGCAGCTGAAGATGAAAATACCACATTTTTAACGCCGTTATGAATCATGGCATTGAAAATATTGATAGAACCGTTCAAGTTGTTTTCGGCATAAAAAGACGGATTTTCCATTGATTCGCCAACTGCTTTTTTAGCGGCCAAATGCACCACGGCATCAAAACCGCCGGCCATTATTTTTTCTAAGAGCGGCGCATCAAGAATATCGCCTTGGATAAAATCGGCATTTGAAAATAAATTGCAATTCTGCCCGGTAGACATATTGTCGTAAACGGTTACCTTAAAATTGTCCGCTAACAGCGCTTTTACCACGTGACTGCCGATATAGCCGGCTCCGCCGATTACTAGAATTTTGTTATTTGCCATTGTGCCCCTCTTTCAGATTAACTTTCTTGCCACAAAAAATCGGTCAAGGTTAAAATTTCGCGCCTTGCATAAACATCAGCCATGGTCATTTGAAAAAACTGCGGAGCCAAAAGCATATCGGCGGCACAAAAACCATCTTTAACATGGCAAAAAGCCTCACGAAAATGCAACGGCGCGGCAACGCGGAAGCCAAAGCGTTTGGCTTGCCCGACAACCACATCAGTAAAGTCGCTGCTGGCTGCGGTTAATTGATTTTGCACCAAAATCCAGTTGAGATATTTTATGCCTCGAACGGCAGCGTTTTTACGAACTTGCCAAATTAAATTAGCATAAGGATGGTTGAGTTCCCAATCTAAATCAGGCCGCCGTGCCGCAACGGTAATCAGAGTATGGGCAATTTTAAATAGACCAGCATATTCCTGATTATCTGACGAAGCAATATCGGCAATAATAACTTGCTTTTTATCGGTTTCAAAAGGCATTTGTTGCGGATTGTCGAGTATTTTCGGAAATGGCAAGTTAAGTTGGTGTTCTTGGCATAAAACGTGACGTTTATTCAGAAAATTTTGCCAATTTTGCGGATGTGAAGAAATTAACCCTACTTCATAGCCGTCTGCCCATAGTGCGGCCGCCAAATTTAAGGCTAAGGTTGTTTTACCGGTGCCGTCGTTTGCGCTGCTGATGACTATGATAGGAACGTCTGTCATTATTTTTGAGCCAGTTTAAGAGAATTATTATCAGCCACAACCAAACAAGATTTCTTTTGCCGTTTCATATTCTGGCAGATTTTTTGAGCATCTTGTTTCGCCAGTCCGACAACTTTGGAACGATAGAGCGTGCTGTTGGAAGTTTGAATTTTTTCCACTTTGATATTGTAAACGGCAAATTGCTTGGCTAAATTATTTTTAACCGAAAGGGCATAATTTTTAGCACGTTTATAGTCGGAAAAGGAACCGATTTGTAGAGCATAAGGACCGTTGTGAACGGTACTTGAAGTTGTTTTAGGTGCGGTTTTGGCAACCGGCAAAGGTGCTTTAATTGGTGCGGCAGAAGCTAATTTGGTTGTTTGCGCATTTGTTGAACCGTTAATTTGTTTGGCCAGTTCGGCTACTTGCACGGTTTCATTGTTTTTAAGATGGGTTAGACCTTTTTCCATCATTAAAGCAGCTTTTTTATCACGATCATTCAAATATTTGTGTCCCATTGTAACGGCAATAACACGCTTATTGTTGCGTCGTGCCGAAGTGACAATATTATAACCGGAGGCGGCGGTGTAGCCGGTTTTCATTCCGTCGGCACCGGCAAAAGTTTTCAAAAGATGGTTGTGACCGGTAATGGTTTTACCCTGATAGCGGAAACTTTGCATGGAAAACCATTTATAATATTGCGGAAAGTGATGGTAAACCGCCATTGCCAATTTTGACATATCACGTGCGGTAGATTTTTGTTTTGAATGCGGTAAGCCCGAAGCATTTTTGAAAGTGGTGTGATTCATGCCGAGTTTTTTAGCCGTTTTCGTCATCAGCACGGCAAAATCGGCTTCGGTTTTAGCAAAATGTTCGGCCAAAACGGTGGCACAATCGTTTGCAGATTTAACGATAACCGCCATAATGGCATCTTTAACGGTTATGGTTGAGCCGGCTTTAACGCCCAACTTAGACGGCGAACGTCCGGCTGCAGTTTTGGAAACCTTAAGACGGTCAGTTAATTTTAAGTGGCCATTTTCAAGGGCGTTGAACGTAATATATAATGTCATTAACTTGGTTAAAGATGCCGGATAACGCGCTTCATCAGCATTTTGTTCATACATGACTTTACCGTTATCGGCATTCAGCATAATGGATGAGGTTGAAGCCTCTGCCGTATGCAAACCAAAACCGAATAAACTCCCCAAAAATAAACATAAAACCGCAGTTTTTCTTAACATTCTTTCCTCCAAAACACCATTGTTTTATTTTAGGCTTTTAAAGGTAAATAAAGTCTAAAGATATGCACACATTATTTAAACAAAGGCAAAAAAATTTCACGTGCATATTGACTTTGCATTTTTGGCACACTAACTAAGGTATTAGTTAAATTTTTTGGGAGATAAACTATGAATATTAAACCATTACACGACAAAGTTTTGATTAAACGCGTGGATGAAGAAAATAAAACAGCCGGTGGTATTATTATTCCGGATACGGCTAAAGAAAAACCTTCGGAAGGTATTGTGGAGGCTGTGGGTAACGGTTTCAGAGCAGATGACGGCAAAATTGTGCCGATGTCGGTGAAAGCCGGAGATCGGGTTTTGTTCGGCAAATGGGCCGGTACGGAAATTAAATTAAACGGTGAAACCCGCTTGATTATTAAAGAATCTGATATATTGGCAATTGTGGAATAATAGGAAAGGTGAGATAAAATGGCAGCAAAAGATATTAAATTTGGCGGTGATGCACGTGCAAAAATGCTCAAAGGCGTTGAAACACTGGCCGCAACGGTTAAAGTAACTTTGGGTCCGAAAGGTCGCAATGTGATGCTTGATAAGTCTTACGGTGCACCGAAATTAACCAAAGACGGTGTTTCTGTGGCTAAAGAGATTACACTGTCGGATAAGTTCGAAAATATGGGGGCTCAATTAATTAAAGAGGTGGCGCAAAAAACCGCTGATAAGGCCGGTGACGGCACAACAACAGCTACGGTTTTGGCTGAATCTATTATTCGTGAAGGTTGTAAAGCTGTAGCGGCAGGTATGAATCCACAAGATGTAAAACGCGGTATTGATTTAGCTGTTTCTAAAGTGGTTGAGGACGTTAAATCGCGTTCTAAAGCGGTACAAGGTTCAGCCGAAATTGCTCAAGTGGGCACCATTTCAGCCAACGGTGATACCACTATCGGCGAATATATTGCCAAAGCCATGCAGAAAGTAGGTAACGAAGGTGTGATTACGGTGGAAGACGCTAAGGGTTTGGAAACAGAACTTGATGTGGTTGAAGGTATGCAGTTTGACCGCGGTTATTTGTCGCCGTATTTTGTAACTGATGCTGAAAAGATGAATTGCACATTCGACAGCCCGTATATTTTGTTGTATGACAAGAAAATTTCAAATCTGCAACCGATGATTACTATATTGGAAGCCATTGTTCAATCCGGCCGCGCATTGGTGATTATTGCTGAAGACATTGAAGGTGAAGCATTGGCAACCTTGGTTGTGAACCGTATTCGCGGTGGTTTAAAAGTGTGTGCCGTGAAAGCACCGGGCTTTGGTGACAGACGTAAGGCAATGTTACAAGATATTGCCACATTGACAGGTGGCCAAGTTGTTTCTGATGAATTGGGTATGAAACTTGAAAATGTGACATTGGATATGTTGGGTATGGCAAAACGCGTTGAAATTACCAAAGATGATACTAGCGCAATATTAAAAGATTGGGCTACAAAAAGGACTTATTCAGAGACTTTGTTAGATTCTGATACACTTGGCCATTTAACCGTTGGCGCCGATGTACAGTACAATAGACTAAATTCATTTACATACGATTTTGTGCCAGTTACAA
>JAZNQW010000144.1:0-2764 GCA_045590435.1 Alphaproteobacteria bacterium
AGAGTGAGATTATTTCGCTATGCTCCTTCACTTCGTTCATCGGCAAAGCCAATCGGCATCCTAAAGTCTGCCTTTCACTTGTAGTCGAACTCACTTAATCCGTCAGTTCTTCTCCCACTTATCACGTTTAAAACAAAAAAAACACCATAAAGGTGTTCTTTTGTTTTAATGGCGGATAGAGTGAGATTCGAACTCACGGTACCCTTTAGAGGTACACACGATTTCCAATCGTGCGCCTTCGACCACTCGGCCATCTATCCATTGCCACCTTTTATAACTTGTTTAATTTTTAATAGCAACAAAATTTTGCATCTTGTTCATTTTTTTTGCAATTTACGGTTATAGGGGCTCCGTAAACCGCTTATTTTAACTCTTTCCACCACTGACAAAATGGTTGATTTGATGCGCGTAAATATATAACTTCGCCGATTTTCGGCGTTAAAATGTTGAGCCCGATACTGCGATTTAATGTTTCTATTTTATCCAACGGTTCATACCACGGATGATTACAGATGGAAAATTTTGAATTATGTATCGGAATAATCTTTTGCGCCTTTATATCTTGCGCAGCTTGCATAAATTCTTCGGGAAATTCATGAATATAGCGCCAATTTTTATCATATTGACCGGCCTCCAAAAGCGCTAAATCAATTTGTTTGAACCGATTGCCGATTGTTTGATAATGGTCATCATAACCGGAATCACCGCCAATATAAAGTTTATAGTCGCCAACTTCAATCAAAAACGAAGCCCATAAAGTGCGGTTAGATAATAATCTGCCTGAAAAATGGCGCGCCGGTAAACAATAAATTCCACAGCTGTTTATATTAATGCTTTCATGCCAATCTAATTCTGTAATGATGCGGTTATCATATCCCCAATAGCGCAAATGCGAACCGACTCCCAAACCTGTAACAATGTTTTTGATTTTCGGTCTTAATTTTGTCACGGTTTCATAATCTAAATGGTCATAATGATCATGAGTAATGATTAAATAATCAATTTCCGGTATATCGTCGGTGGTATAGATATTCGTACCCTTAAATGGAACAACATTATGCGGTAAAGGTGAAGCATTGCAACTGAATACGGGATCAACCAAAAATGTTTTGCCGCCAAGCTGAAAATAACACGAAGAATGCCCGAACCAAATAAGTAAATCATCATTTTTATTCAACGCCTTCAAATCGGTTTTCAGGGCCGGAATGTTTTGATTCGGCTTAGTATGCGGGTGAGAACCGAAATAAAAATCCCACATAATGCTGAAGAAACCGCCATTACCGGTCATTTGTTGTGTTCGGTGCAAATTATGAAAACGTCTTTTTTTATAATGCGGAGATGAATTCATTTTTTCTAAACTGATGGCATCAGGTAAATGTCCGAACCGAGCCAAATTAATATAAGACATAATACCGGTCAATAAAGTTGTTAAATTGCCGGATAAAGAATTGTGTTTGTTCATAATTGGCCTCTTATTAAAAACAGTAAAGTCAGTTTAATAGTTAGAGAATACTCTAATTCAATCGTTTTTTTGTTTTCTGCCGAAAAATAATCCTATTTCAAAAAGCCCGTAAGTCGGAACAGTCAACATTAATTGGCTGACAATATCCGGCGGTGTCAGTAAACCTGACATAATTAAAATACCGATAAAAACGTAACTGCGTTTGCTCCTTATTGTTTCGTAGTTAACAATACCGGAACGTATCAGCGCAAAGGTTATAAGCGGAAATTGAAACATTAGACCGAATACCATTGATAGCCACAAAGCCAAAGAAATTACGTTACCGATACCGAACACCGGCTGAATATTTTCGGTTACAAAACTTAGTCCGAAGCGAATAACTAATGGCAAAATGAAAAACAAACAAAATAAAACACCGATAATAAATAAACAACTGGAGGTCAAAATAATAGATTTTATAAAGTTTTGTTCGTTCAAATAAAGTGCCGGTGCAACAAATTTCCATATTTCTCGCGCCATATAAGGAAAACAAACAAGAACATCGAGCACAACGGCGGTTTTCAGTTGCAAAATAAAAACTTCCAATGGCGCAAAAAAGTTTAATTGAACTGCATTATTACTCATCATAATTGAAATCAGAAGGTTGATGATATATGGCGCCATTAAAAAAGCCGGTAAAATCCCCACAGCCAATGCTAACAAGCAATTAATCAGCATTTTACGCAATGCTTCCAAGTGCTCAATGACGGAATCTTCTTTCTCTTCAACCATTATTTTTTAGATTTCGCGGCTATTTTTTTAGAGCTTGACTTTTTGTTTTTCTCAGGCTTTGCCGTTTGTTCAATTTCGGTTGTAAATTCATTGACTTCGTTTTCTATTGTTTCTTTGGCCTTTTTATATTCTGCTTGCGCTTTACCAAGTCCGCGTGCCAATTCCGGTATTTTCTTGCCGCCGAATAATACCAAAACAACCACCAATATTAAGATAATTTCTGTTACACCCAAACTCATATTTCACTCCTTTAAATTAATAAAACCTGTTCTGTTGTTGGTTCAATTTTTATTGCTTTCACCGGACATACCGCCGCACATGCACCGCAACCGATACATTCTGCCGAATGAATAATCGGAAATCCGCCATCTTCTTTTATAATAATTTTGCGCGGACATTCTGTTGCACATAAGCCGCATTTAATGCAAACATCTTCATAAATCGTTGCTGTGGCAATTTTTGTGTTTTGCTTTTGCGCCAAACTGATGCGTTTAATAGCATTTGACGGACAAACTTCAACACACTTTTGGC
>JAZNQW010000145.1:0-13909 GCA_045590435.1 Alphaproteobacteria bacterium
CACGTTTGTTTCTGTCTTTATGATAAAGTTCAATAATGTAGCGATTCCTGCTGATTAACCCCAAATGATAATATTCTACTCTCAACAACACCCCTAAATAGTTATGCAAAACCTCCGTTTCAACGTGTTCTTTTCCCCAAATGGAGCGGTGATTAATCTTGATATTCTCACCATCAAAAAATATTGTTTTCTGCCGCCGCCAAACCAAAACGGAAATTGTTACAATTAAAATACCTAACACAAAAATCAGGGTATCAAAAATATAACGTCTTATCAGTAAATCATTAACCGACATTTTCTGTGGTAAATCAAAATCAAAACTATCTTCAACGCCGTAATAGAAATAAACGAACGCTTCAAACAAACCAAGCGCAATAAAAGCCATACCAAACAAAATACCGCAAAACGCCAACCGACGCGACAATCTGTCCTTCTGCTCTGTCGGTAATTTGTCTATGTTTAACTTGAATTTATAACTGTAATGATTTGGAGTCGCTTCAATCATTTTTTTCTCCTTGCTACATATAACAGTTGCTATTTTACACATTTAAAAAAATTTTTCATCATTTTTTTTAAATAATATTTGTTTTTATGTTTTTTTGATATACTATTAGCTTGTTATATTAGGTCTGGTTATGGTATCAAAGCCTAAACTTAATCAAAATTAAATGGTGCAAACAATGCTCGGAGCCAATATATTTTATTCGGAATACAACATTCTTTTCGCGATTTTATCGTTATTTATCGGCATATCTTCTGTTTTCTTGGTTAAAGACAGCAAAGACTTTCGCGGCCTTCTGTTTTTTCAAATAGGTGGTTTATGCCTTATTTTAGCCACCTATCTCACATCAAATGAACATATAATGTATAAAATCGGCCTAAACTATAACTTTGTCACATTTGTTGAAATGTTAATCGTTTTAACTGCCTCAACTTTTTGGATTAACGCCGCTTCCGAATTACACGGCAACAAACCGGCAAACCGCGAATCATTAACATTATACATATCTCTCGGCCTCACAGCCTGTGTTTATTACGCATTTATTTTCTACAACCAATCCACCGCTAATTATGTCAGTGCCGCTTTTTCCCAAATCTGTTTAGCACTTTTGTTCTTAAGCAGCATTCTACGCTTCAACCAACATCACAGCACTGGCAATGCCCTACTTTGCCTTGCTGTATTTGTATTACTGAGCAAATTACTTATTTCCACTTATCTATTCAAGTACAGTTGGCTGAATTTAAACATTTTAAATTGGCTGTGGATTTACATTTTCGTGGCCGCTGTCATCTTTACCAAATTTTCAATTTTGCAAAATGACTTACGTAAAAGTTGGAATATGATCGATAATTTAAACATTCAAATCAACAACATGATCGATTCGTCACCTTTTCCGATTATCATAGCCAAAATAACCGGCGACAAAGTACTGATGATTAACTCCACGGCAGCAACTTTGTTTGGCATAAGCAAAAAAGAAACCGGTTATCATAAATTAAGTGAATTTTTCATCGATGAGGCAAACCGCAAAAATTTTTTCAATCTTCTGGAAACAAAACATGAAGTGCAAGACTTTGATTTACTCGTATGTGATTTAATTAATGCTTCGCCTTTCTGGCTGTCTGTCAGTGCCAAAACCATTCAATATAATAATGAAATGGCAATTTATATGGCTTTCCAAGACATCACTCTTCGCAAAGAACGTGAAACCAATTTGCAACAACAGGCCGATAAAGACCCGTTAACTCAAACTTGGAATCGCCGCTATTTTGAAAAATTAGTACCGGAATACATAAAAGAATGTATCAAAAATTCTCAAAATTTCAGTTTACTGCTGCTTGATGCCGATAAATTCAAAAACATTAATGACACATACGGTCATAAAACCGGTGATAAAGTACTGATTGAATTGGCAAAAATATGCCGTTCTTCTCTGCGTGAAGATGATGTTGTGGCCCGATTCGGCGGTGAAGAATTCGTAATTTTTCTGAATAACACCGACCATAATTCCGCTCTTAAAGTTGCCGAGCGCTTAAGACAAAACATTGCCTCCGACAGCATTATTGACGATAAAAATAACCTTATTAATTTTACGGTCAGTATCGGTGTGGTTTCTTCTGAAAAAACCGACAGTCTGGAAGTTTTGTTGCGCCAAGTGGATGATGCAATGTATTTGGCCAAAACCCAAGGACGCAACCGCGTCGCACTCTATAATGAACAGCAGGTAAGTGAATTGATGGCTCAAAAACATACAAATGCCAAACGCAACGTTCACCCTGTTTTTCAAAATGAAGAGCTGGAAGAAATCTCTCTGCTTGACAATTATGACAGTAAGTTTTTATAATGTGCGGCATGATTTGTGAAATAAACCATATATGCGGCGGATGTCCGCTACGTTCTTTGGCGACAGAGGAATATCGCCTGCAAAAGATTGAACAGTTCAATCGTATCATTAGTCTTATTCGGCAAAAAGAAATTCCTATCGGTCAGCCGATTTTCATAACCGACGGCAACCGCCGTCGTGCCGAATTAACTTTTTGCCGTCAAAAAAGCAAACTGCTGCTTGGTTTCAATGCCGCACAAAGTCATGATATTGCCGAATTAACAATTTGTCCGGCCTTAACACCGCAACTCAATAAAATTTTGCCGGATGTTCATCAATTTCTCACCGAACTTTGCAGTATAAAAGTCAATAAAAAAATCAAAAACAAAATCCAAACCCTACAGATTTTAAACGGTGAAATCTGGCTTACCGAAGCTCAAAACGGTATTGATATTCTACTTGAAATTGATAATGAATTAAACTTTGATCACCGTTTGCTTATCAGCGAATGGATGCAAAATAATGCCCCGATTATCCGTTTTTCGGTTGGCAAAAAAAATGCCAAGCCGGAAACCGTTATTGAAAAAACGCCGCCGTTTATCACTATTGATAATCATCAGGTCTTTATTGCCGCCGGCACATTTCTACAACCTTCATGCGCCGGTGAAAAGGCTTTAATCGAATTAGTGCAAAAATACATGGACGAAACCACCGGTCATATTGCCGATTTATTCTGCGGTATCGGCACATTTTCATATCCGTTGGCCGGCAATATTAAAAATAAAATTCTGGCAGTAGATTCGTCTGCCGAATTACTTGCCGGTTTTCAAAAAACAGTTAATGCACAAAGCATTCCTAACATTAAAATCATGTCTAAAAATTTGTTCAAATATCCGCTTGACGCAACAGAACTCAGAAATTTTGCCGCGGTTGTATTTGATCCGCCGCGCGCCGGTGCAAGCGCTCAAACGGCACAAATCGCCGCCATGCCGCATTCTGACAAACCAACCAAAATTATAGCCGTATCGTGCCACCCGCAAACCTTTGTGAATGATGCCAACACCTTAATTGCCGGCGGCTATAAAATCAAAGAAATAACTATGGTCGATCAATTTGTATATACGCGTCATTTTGAATTGGTGGCGCTGTTTGAAAAAGGAGAAAATAATGAGTATTAACAGCCAAAAATATCAACAAATGGCCAACGCCATCCGTTTTTTAAGTGCCGAAGCCATAGAAAAAGCCAAATCCGGCCATCCCGGTATGCCGCTCGGCATGGCAGATGTTGCCGCCGTTTTATTCGGCAAATACATCAACGTTAACCCGAACGCGCCACACTGGTTCAATCGCGATCGCTTTGTGTTATCGGCCGGTCACGGTTCTATGCTCCTATATTCATTATTCTATCTGTTGGGCTATCCCGATATAACAATTGATGATATCAAAAACTTCCGTCAACTCGGCGCAAAAACAGCCGGCCACCCCGAATACGGTCACTTGAGCGGCATCGATATGACCACAGGCCCGCTCGGTCAGGGTATTTCCTCGGCCGTAGGCATGGCTTTGGCCGAACGTGTTATCAATGCTAAATTCGGCGATTCGCTTTGCAACCACTACACCTATGTGATTTGTGGCGACGGTTGCCTAATGGAAGGCATTTCCGAAGAAGCAATCTCGCTTGCCGGACTTTGGAAATTAAACAAACTGATTGTATTTTGGGATAATAACAACATCACAATTGACGGCACGGTAGATAAAGCCAGTTGCACCAATCAAATAACACGTTTTCATGCCGTGGGTTGGAACACTATTGAAATTGATGGTCACAATTATGAGCAAATTGAATCGGCCATTGAACAGGCACAACAGACAGATAAACCGACTTTAATTGCTTGCAAAACCACTATCGGCTTCGGTGCACCGAATAAACAGGGTACCTCGAAAGTTCATGGCGCACCGCTTGGTGCCGAAGAGCTTGAACTGATGAAGCAAAAATTAGGGTGGACTACCGCACCGTTTGAAGTTCCTGTTGACGCTATGGCTGCGTGGCGTGCAGCCGGCCAAAAATCTGCAGCACAATATCAACAATGGGAGCAATTGGTCGCCAAAAGCCCTCAATTTTCAGCATATATCAATAATGAACTGCCGCAAAATTGGGATAAAGCCCTAAATGAGCTGAAAAAACAAACCATAAAAGAACAAACCAAGGTTGCCACGCGCAAAGCCTCACAAATGTGCCTAGAAAATTTAGTAAAATACATACCGCAAATGATTGGCGGTTCTGCCGATTTAGCGGCATCAAATTTAACCTTCGTAGACGGCATGAAAACCATCACCTCCGCCGATTACAACGGCAATAACATTATGTATGGCATCAGAGAACATGCCATGGGTGCCATTTTAAACGGCTTAACGTTGCATGGCGGCGTTATTCCTTACGGCGGCACGTTTTTCGTCTTTTCTGATTACCTGCGCCCGTCTATGCGTTTGGCGGCACTGATGGGACTACGCGTAATTTATGTTTTAACCCACGATTCCATCGGCGTTGGAGAAGACGGCCCGACACATCAACCGATTGAGCATCTGGCCTCATATCGCGCCATGCCGAACATCAATGTTTTCCGCCCATGTGATGTGGTGGAAACAGCCGAGGCTTGGCAACTGGCAGTTTTAAGCGACAAAACGCCAAGCATTCTGGCATTATCACGCCAAAGTGTACCGACTTTGCGCACCACAACAGATGAAAATAAATCGGCCAAAGGCGGCTATATTATCTCGGCCGCACAAAACACCGCTAAGGCCACGTTAATCGCCACAGGAACTGAAGTTTCGCTGGCCGTTGATGCGCAAAAACAACTCAAAAATCTTGGCATTGAAGTCAATGTTGTGTCCATGCCGTGTTGCGAATTATTTGACCGGCAACCGCAAGAATATCGTCGTTCCGTTTTAGGCACTGCACCGCGTATTGCCATTGAAGCCGGAACCACTTTCGGTTGGCACAAATATGTAGGCGATAACGGCACTGTTTTGGGAATAGATTCGTTCGGTGCATCAGGCAAAGGTGATGAGGTTTACGCACACTTTGGCATAACCGTTGAAAATATCGTTAAAACCGTACAAAAATTCATCTGAAATCAAAGGCCGGAGTGCTGTAAACTCTCGCACTTCGGCCTTATTTTCCGGTTTTGTTTTTATTGAAATTAAAACTTCCTTATCCGTAATAATCCATACAAAATAAAACAAATGGGGTAGCATTTTCTGTATTCAACTTTTCCTTAGCAATCCAAAGCGCGCCATCTGAATCCAAATCAGAAATATTTATATTCGGCGTCCCGTCAATCTCACATTGATACAAAATTCCCGTATGAACCAAACATCCGTCACGCCCGTCATCTTCAACAAAATTTTCAAATCTGACGACCTGCTCTTTGCGCTTACCATATCGAATTAAATTACAACCGGTTTCTTCCATAATTTCCCTTTTCAAGGTCTGCTCTTCGCTTTCACCCTTTTCGGGAGATCCCCCCGGTAAATCATACATGCCGGTGTAAGGTCCCCTCTTTTTTATAATAAGCATAACTTTACCGTTATTTTCGATATACCCATAAACACCTTTATGCGTCCGAGTAACTTCGCGCATTTTTACCTCCGCAAATTATTTGCTGTAAACACTAACTTTTGCCTTATTTCTCATATCCCAACGGCTGATGAATTAAAACTTCTTCATCTTCACTCAGTTTCAGCGCACGGTGTAATTCTTCCTTATTCATCAAACCACGAACAACCGTAGAAATTCCTTTAGCCGCGGCGTAAAGAGAAACATTTTGATAAGCTGAACCGGCATGCGCATATTTCCAATTTTTATCAGAGCTGGTATAAACCAAATGAATCGGCGCATCTTTCACATAATCTTGCTGTTCACCGGCAAAACCGATGGCGTTTTCATCTGAAATTTTTTCCAGTTGGTTTTCTTTTCCGTTATAAAACCAAATACCCTCTTTTGTAAGCACAAAAACTTTCATATTTTGCTCATTACGCGCCGTTGGAATTGTCCGCTTGCCATATTGATTAACCCCAAACGCCACCCACAGAATTTCACTGAGTGTTTGCTCATCAATTTGCTTTTCGGTTGAAAATGAACGCTCCGAGTGCCGTGCATTAATCAGCTCCATTAAAGCCGGAGAAGATTGTTTCACATCAGGAATCGGCAACTTTTTAACATCTGCCGCCATTGCCGAACCTGCCATTAAACCCAATGCCCCTGCTAAAAATATTTTTCTCATCTTATGCTCCTTTCTTAATATCTTGAATAATCTGCGCGGTTGTCATACCAAGCGCTTGCAATAATTCTTGCGGATTATAACGATCATAAAATTCTTTCTGCAAACCGTAAGTCTTAACCTTCATATTCTTATCGCCATAAAAAGCTGCCACTTTTTGACCAAAACCGCCATCCAATACACCATCCTCCAACGTAATAACCAGCTGATGATTTTGCATTAACGCTGTTAACAACTTTTCATCTAAACCGGAAGCATAGCGCGGATTAATAAGCGTTGGTGTAAAACCGAGTTCCGAACGAATTTGATCGGCTAACTGTTCCCCACGCTGATAAAAATCGCCCAAAGCCAGAATAGCCACTTTTTCGCCGGCTTGTTCAACCTTAAACGTATTCAAATCACCATAGTCTTTATCCGCATCACGAGAAGTTACGGCATTTCCCGGCATAATAATCATCACCGGATGTTCTTTTTGTTCAACTGACCAATCCAACATATTCAAATATTCTTGTTTTGATGACGGCGCCAAAATTACCAGATTCGGAATATTTGAGAACGCCGCAATCGCAAAAATACCTAAGTGCGTCACATCCGTCAAACTGTCGAACGAACAGCAATTGAGTAAAATCGTAACCGAATTGTTGTTAATGCAAACATCTTGCGAAATTTGGTCGTATGTGCGCTGTATAAATGTTGCATTCGTGAATAACAAAGGCTTTCCACCGGCTTTGGCAATACCTGATGCCATAGCCACGGCATGTTCTTCGGCTATTCCAACGTCTACATATTGCTTACCTAACTTCGCGCGTAAATCCGGCCCCAGCCCACCGGTCATCGGCATTGCCGGCGTAATAACCACAAAATCCTTATCTTGCGCAGCTTTATTCATAATATATTCCGCCGTTAAACTTGTGTAGCTTTCTGCCGGAAAAGAAACTTTCCATTGACCTGTTTCTTTATCAAACGGCATACACCAGTGCCAAGCCTCACGATTTTCCTCGGCCAATTTAAACCCCTTACCTTTTTGCGTATTAATATGCACCACAATCGGATGATCTATATCTTTCACCTTTTGCAACACCTTAATCATAGCTTGAATATCGTTGCCATTATCTTCATAAATATAGTCCAACCCCAGTGTTTTGAAGAAGTTATTGCTCGCCGCCCCCTTACTTTGGCGCAATTCTGCCAAATGGTGATATATGCCACAATGCCCTTCGGCAATGCATTGCTGATTATCATTAACGATAATGATAAAATTCGATTTCAATTCCGAACCCACAAAATCTAATCCTTCCAAAGCCTCTCCACCGGTAAGAGAACCGTCACCGATTAAAGCAATCACATTCTCTTTGCCGCCTTTCAAATCACGAGCCTTAGCTAATCCTGAGGCCAAAGAAACAGAAGTTGATGTATGTCCAACATTAAAAAAGTCATGTTCGCTCTCTTCAGGATTCGTATAACCGGAATCTTCTTTGAAACAAGCCTCATCAATATAGCCGTTCTTGCGTCCTGTCAGCATTTTATGCGGATAACTTTGATGCGAAACATCAAAAACAAATTTATCACGCGGCGAATCAAAAACATAATGCATGGCAATTTCAGCCTCCACAATTCCGAAATTCGGCCCGCAATGCCCACCAATTTTAGTCAAACGATTAAATAACGCTTCACGAATATCCTGAGCCAAAATCTCTAATTCATGAGCATTCAGTTTTTTCACATCTGCCGGTCCGTTAATTGTTTTTAATACTTCATACATAGGTTTTCCTTTCTCGATAATAAAATGAATGATATATTCAAAATAATTGTTAGAAACTACTTTAGGGCAAGACCTTTTTATCATTTATCAAATTTCTTTTGAATTAAATTAAAAGATCTGCCTCAATAATTTTTCTTGAGTAGATACAAATTTTTCCACGGACTAATTAACATCTCCCAAAACAATTGTTTCTTTGATATTATTAAGTCGCTTTAAATAAGGAATTATAGCTTTAGGATAGAAATCCGAATTTTCCAATTCATTCAAATCTATCCATTTAATTCGTTGTTCCGAACTATCCGGCTCAGAACCGTTGGTAAGCGTTGAAAAATCGGCAACTGCGCACTCAAACATCAATTCTGCCAAGTGAAAACAATCCAAATCATAAGGCTGATTATGATTCTTGGCTATATAATCACGCACCATAACCAACCGCAACGGCTTAACTTGCAAATTCAATTCTTCTTTACACTCTCTGATAATTGTTTCCTGCATGGTTTCACCCCATTCCTGACCACCGCCCGGTAGCTTGCAATAACGCCCGCGCCCGTAATCAACACTAACTGTCAAAAGTTGACCGTCTTTAATAATGATGGCTTTCACCGAATGCTTGAAAAACTTATCCATATATTGAACACTCCTTAAAATACTGCACACAATATAAGCCATAGAACAAATTGTGTAAATAAAAAAATAACCCATTCCAGCCCAAAAAACATATTGACAAAAAACGCCAAATCGCCTATACTGGCAAATAGTGTGAAATTATTAATTTTTTTAAAGATATGGCTAATAATTATTTATCTTTAATTGGAGAAAATAAGGTCAACGACTTGTCTTCTCTGGTGTTCAACCAAAAGCTGAACAAAGACAGCAAAAACAGCTTCACTGATGTTCTGACGGAAGCAGAAGAAAATGCCGCAGTGCAAAAGATGTTGGACAATCATCCCAACGGTGCTTGGCGTGATTTTGTTGTACAATATTTTAACCACTATCCGCCTTGTAACAGTACTGTAGATCTTCTGCTTGACAATGCTGATCTGGCGGTTGCCCGCGACGTGTTAAAGCAAGTCATCACCATGGACTGGGGCGGCCTTATTCTCGACCAAGCTAAAAAGCTGTGTGAGATTGTGCAAAAGGAAAAAAACAGTTTTTGTTTCCATTTGCTGGAGGCCTACTGCCATAACCCACATTGCATGGTCATAGATCAAAGTCTTTTGCTTATGATGCTCCGCGTTGATGAAATATACGCCGACCATGGCGATATTCACGTTAAATTGGCCGAGATATATGTACATACTGTACAAAAGGGTAACATCCCGTCAAAAGGCAAAACCCTTAACGCCCAAAAAACGCCGGAATAAGATTGAAACTTCGTTATAAAAAACGCCCTGAACCTCATGTTCAGAGCGCTTTTTTTTGCGATTTTTCAGTTCTTTTTCCAACCCAATTCTTTGAGCTTTTGCGCTGCTTCATCACACAGTCCGTGCAGACGCTGATGATAGAAAATAATTTCTTTGGCTTCGTTTTCCGGCAATTCAAACGCACGCATTTGCGCTGCCGGCGGCAATGGATGCCTATGCACATACAAGCAAATCACCTCAACAGCCTTGGGCAAAATAAACAGCCGCATAATCACTTTGTCGCATAGAACCTGGTCACTACAGACAATAAATTCTTCTATAAGATTCTGCTTATTGCCAAACATGTCAAACATTTCGAGTTGTTCGCTCTCATCCAAGGGCTTTTCTTTAGCTTGATTGCGGCGAATGCAGTAATATTCCTTCGGATTTTCCTGACGCAACCGTTGCATTCTGGCCTTTTCTATGGCAATTATTGCTTTAACCGCAGATGTCCAAGCCTTAGATATACCGCTCAGCCAGCAAAAGATACCACTCGTGGTAAAGATGGTGATCATGGTAAAAACAAATGTCAAAAAACGCCCATAATGCATTGTTCCGTCGGCATTTATTGCACCGTGATAGCTTTCGCCCGACAAATATTCCAAAATATTTACCAAATTCATGGTATAAAGGAAAAATACCACACACAGTGCAAACAAAAACACGTTAATGATATGTTGCTTATTACCATATTTCTCGCTGATATAGTTCCACATTTCCGCAATAGGTATAAGAATCATCCCACCGGTGGCCAAAGTAGCCACTAATAAGCCAATAATCAACGGAATTGCCACGCTTCCTAATATAGCCAAAGCGGTCGACCAATCAATTGCCTCATCAGCACCAATTTTGAACACGCCGAAATGCGTTGCCATGGCCGCAAAAACGGCAGTTAAGCCAATCAGGGCCATCACCGTAAAAACCTTAGCCACTCCTTGCCGGTTGAAACGCCGTTTGTGGTCTGCACCAAACAGAAGTACAACCTCAATGAAATCGCTTATAATATGTTTCTTCATAATAAAACCGGAATATTTTACGAGGCTTATATGACCGGATCCTCTTGTTTTAATAATATCTGAATTATAGTTTTTTTCACAATTCAGTTTAGATAAAAAACAATCTAAGTCAACAAAAAACAACCGTTTAAAACGCTATCGCACCGTTTTTGTTCGGTGCGATACTTCTATAAGATTCGGTTTTTACTTAAGCCTTTTCGTCAGGCAAATCGATTTTAATGTGCAAATCTTTAAGTTGTTCCTCGGTCACATTATTCGGCGCCTGCATCATCAAATCTTGCGCTTTACCGTTCAGCGGGAACAAAATCACATCACGAATAATCGGCTCATCCAAAAGCAGCATCACCGTGCGGTCAACCCCCGGCGCACAGCCCGCGTGCGGCGGCGCCCCAAACTTAAACGCGCTGATCATACCGCCAAACTTGTTGTCCACCACGCTATGGTCATAGCCGGCAATTTCAAACGCCCGATACATAATTTCCGGCGAATGGTTGCGCACCGCACCTGAAGCCAGCTCCACCCCATTACACACCAAATCGTATTGATAAGCCAAAATATCAAGCGGATTTTTGTTATTAAGCGCTTCCAACCCGCCTTGCGGCATTGAAAACGGATTGTGCGAAAATTCCACCGCGCCGGTTTCTTCATTTTCCTCATAAAACGGAAAATCAACCACCCAGCATAATTTGAATGCATTTTTATCAAACAGCTCCAGTGCTTCGCCCAGCTTGTTGCGTACAATACCGGCAAATTTGTTGATTTTTTTGCCGCCCATAAACACCACGGCATCGCCGTCATTGGCGCCAAATGTTTGCTTCAGCTCAGCTAATTTTGCCTCATCAAAAAACTTGGCAATACCTTTGGCTCCGCTGTCGCTGAACGCCACATAAGCCATACCGCCGAAACCTTCTTCTTTGGCAAACGCATCAAACTTATCAAAGAACGAACGCGGTTTGTTGCCGGCATTTGGCAACTTAATGGCACGAATCTGCTCGCCGCTTTTAGCCTTTTCATCATAAACACCAAAGCCCGAATTATTAAAGAACGGCGTTGCATCGGCAATTTCCAACGGGTTGCGCAAATCCGGCTTATCACTGCCGTATTTAAGCATGGCTTCCCGAAAAGCAATGCGCTTAAACGGTGCTTCATCCACGGTTTTGCCGTTGGCAAATTCCTTAAAAATGGTGCCCATGGTTTTTTCAATCACTTTGAACACATCTTCCTGCGTTACAAACGACATTTCCATATCAAGCTGATAAAACTCGCCAGGACTGCGGTCGGCACGCGGATCTTCATCGCGGAAACACGGCGCAATTTGAAAATACTTATCAAACCCTGACACCATCAAAAGCTGCTTAAATTGTTGCGGCGCCTGCGGCAGAGCATAAAATTTGCCCGGGTTCAAACGCGACGGCACCAAAAAGTCGCGTGCACCTTCCGGCGACGAAGCCGTCAAAATCGGCGTCTGAAATTCAGTAAAACCTTGTTCAATCATCAAACGGCGCATCTCGGCAATAACCTTTGAGCGCAACATAATGTTGTTATGAATACGTTCGCGACGCAAATCCAAAAAGCGATATTTCAGGCGCAACTCTTCCGGTTCGTTACCTTCGCCAAACACTTGCACCGGCAACACATCAGCACTAGAATAAACCGTCAGCGCCGATACTTTAATTTCAATATCGCCGGTCGGCATATTTTTATTCACGCTTTCGCGCGCCACCACTTCACCTTCAATACCGATCACGCTTTCCACGCGAATATCCTGCAGCTGCTCAAACAAATCTGATGTGCTATCCACCACGCATTGTGTTAACCCGTAATGGTCGCGCAAATCGACAAAGCACAAATTACCTAAATTGCGTTTGCGATGAATCCAGCCGGCCAATTTTACCTTTTGGCCGATATTTTCAGCTCTGAGCTGCCCGCACGTATGCGTCCGATATTCGTTCATAACCGTCCTCTTAAAATTATTATAACCTCATCTGTTCTAGCCCGTATTTTGCATAAAATCAACCCTAAATTAAAAAAATATTAAGCAATCCGGCGCTAAAATGTTTGCCATGGAGATAAAAAATGATTTTGATTAACACAACCGAGCAATTATGTGATTTTTGCAAAATTTTGAGCACGCAACCGTTTATAACCGTCGATTCCGAATTTATTCGCGAACATTCGTATTATCCGAAACTGTGTTTATTGCAAGTCGGATACGACGGCGACGCGGCCATTATCGATCCGCTGTCCAAAGTGGATTTATCGCCATTTTTTGAAATTTTGCAAAACCCAAACATTGTCAAAGTGTTTCATGCCGGTCGTCAAGATATTGAAATTTTTTATAATTTAAGCGGTAAAGTGCCACAAAATGTGTTTGATACGCAAATAGCCGCCATGGTCTGCGGCTTTGCCGAAAATATCGGCTACGGCAATTTGGTGCAAGCAATTACTCATACCGAGCTTGATAAATCGTGCCGCCTAACCAACTGGAGTCTGCGCCCGCTTGATGAAGACCAATTGCAATACGCCATCGGTGATGTCACATATTTGGTAGATTGCTACAAATATTTGTGTTCTTATATGCAAGAGCACCATCGCCAAGATTGGTGTTCTGAAGAATTGGCCGCTTTGTGCGATGAAAAAACTTATAACACCAATCCGGACGAAGCATGGCAACGCATTCGCCACAATGTGCACACACCGCATTTTTTGTCCGCACTCAAATATCTGGCCGAATGGCGTGAAAAACGTGCGCAAAAATATAATGTGCCAAAGACCAGCATATTAAAAGATGATGCGCTGTTAAATATTGCCAGTTCGCACCCGAAAACAATTGATGAGTTGCGTTTGGTGCGCAACTTAAAATCAGAAGTTATCAACGGCCGTTTAGGCGCTGAAATTATTGAAGTTTTGCACGAAGCTGCGCAAAATCCGATGCCCTCTGATGTCTGCAAATTGGATCGCAAATCCGAAGTGCATATCCCAAACCATGAACAGAGCTTAATGGAAATGCTGAAGTTATTGCTCAAAATCAAAAGTCAGGAAATCGGCGTCATCGCTAAACTGATTGCTACCGACGAAGATTTGCGCGCCATTATCACCAATCAGCCGCAAAAAACACTGTCTA
>JAZNQW010000146.1:0-8798 GCA_045590435.1 Alphaproteobacteria bacterium
TTCTGCTATTTGTTTTTGGTGGCGCTGTATGAAAGTTGGATGTTGGCGCTGGCGGTTATTTTTTCTACCGTCTTTGCCATTTTAGGTGCTTTAATCGGGCTGTTTTTTATGCACCAATCGCTCAGCATATATGCCCAACTCGGCCTTGTTATGCTTATCGGCTTGGCGGCCAAAAATGCCATTTTGATTGTTGGGTTTACCAAAATGTATCGCGAACAGGGTCTAAGTATTATTGAGGCCGCCAAAAAAGGTGCCGATGAACGTTATCGCGCAGTTTTAATGACGGCTTTTACTTTTATTTTGGGTGTGTTCCCGATGATTGTGGCTAAAGGCGCCGGTGCCGGTTCGCAAATAGCCATCGGCTCGGCCGTGTTTTACGGTATGATTTTTGCTACGCTTATCGGTATTGTGTTTATTCCGCCTTTGTTTGCGGTGTTTGAAACGATAAAAGAACATTTTCAACCCCGTTTGCCGGAGAAAAATAACCATGCGTAAAATGATATACATAGCCGCCCTATTTTGCATCTCTTGCAGTGTCGGCGAAGATTATACCCCGCCAAAGACTTATTCCGACGCCGCTGTGGCGCATAATCTGAATATTACGACTGCCAAACCTCTGCCGCAAAAATGGTATACGGATTTTGCCGATACGCAACTGACAACGTTGGTACAACAGGGTTTGAAAAACAATACCGATATAAAAACTGCCATACTTCGCATCAAGCAAGCACGAACGCAGTTGCAAATCAGCAAAGTCGAGGCTCTGCCGCAAATAAATGCGCAAAGCGGTTATAATTACGAAAAGCAAAGCAAAAACATTGGGCCGGTGGCTGCGGATTCACACTATTATTCCGCCGGATTTACCGCTTCATGGGAATTTGATTTATGGGGCAAAAACCGGCGCCAAATTGAAGCTAATCGCGCCTTATTAAAGGCGGCAAAATACACGCTTGAAAATATCAAAATCCTTATCGCATCAGAAATTATTACCGATTATATTAACTTGCGCCAAAATGCCGAAAATTTGCGTTTGGCCGAAAAAAACGCCCGTTTGCAACAGGAATTACTTAATACCGTTAAATCAAAATATGATAGCGGTTTGGCGGATGAAACCGCTTATAGCGAGGCGCAATATTTGCTTGAGAATACACGCGCGCAAATTCCGCAATATCGCGCCGCCGTAGAGCAATATCGCAACGCTTTGGCCGCGCTTATCGGCGTTTTGCCGAACGAATTAAAGCTGAATAATGTTACCCCTCTTTTATCTGCTCAAACAACCGCGCGTCATAATTTGCGCGAATTTCCGGCAGAGGTTGTGCGTTTTCGGCCTGATGTGGCGGCGGCCGAGCAAAATCTGATTGCCGAAAATGCTTTGGTTGGTGCGGCGGTGGCGGAATTATACCCGAATATCAACCTTAGCGGCTTGTGGGGATATGCCGCGCAAGGCGGAAGTAAACTTGTTCGTTCAAGCAGCCAAACCTATAATTATGCCCCGCTAATCAGTTTGCCGCTGTTGGATTGGAATCGGCTACAAAACAACGTGCGTTTGCAAAAATATATTAAAGCCGAGGCGCTCTCTGATTATAAACAAACCGTTTTAGATGCCGTTAGCGAAATTAAAAATGCCCAAACCGCTTTTTATGAAAATCGCGCCGCCGCGCAAAACAAAACACGCGCTTTGCAAAATATGCGCAAAGCCGCTCAACTGACGCAAAAAAAATATGAAAGCGGCTTAATCGAATTTTCAGAAGTTGTGCGTACTCAGCAAAACCTTATTGCGGCTGAGCAAGATTATGTGACAGCTAACGCGCAGGTTTTGCAAAATTTAACCGCTTTTTATAAGGCCGTTGCCGCGCCGATAGATTAAAAACAATAACTTTTTTTAATTGAATTTTTCTCTATTTTAATATCTAATATCACCAGAATGCAAAAAGTATCGTATCTGCGAGAAAGTCACAAAAATGGCAACTGAGATTAGATTTTGTTTACCGGTCGGAAAATGGTGGTTTTTAAGCCCTTATGCTCAATTTCCCATACAAATGGAAGTTGATGGCGGTTTATATACCTTTCCGACGGTTGAACATTATTATCAAGCTATGAAATTTTATGCTTCGGACAAGCGCTTTAAGATAATTTTGAATTTGAAAAATCCGGACGAAGCGCGGCTTTTAACCAAAACACCGGAATATAAAATTAACCGCAGGCTTGATTTTGATAAAAATAAATTTGCTGTTATGGAAAAAGGGTTGCGGGCAAAATTTGTGCAAAATAAGGAAGCTGCTGAAATGTTGATAGCTACGGAAAATGCCGTTTTAATAAAATCTTGCCCTGTTTGCTATAAATGCGGATTTGGTGTGGGAAGCGGGCAAAATTATATGGGAAAAATGTTGATGAAAATCAGAGAGGAATTGAGTACTTAAAAATTGTTTGACACCACTTATGCAAAAAAGTATAATTGCCCATATTCTCATAAATGGTTGAGTTATATAAAAAATATGTAAAAGGAGTGGAAATATGATAAAGAAAATATTGTTTGCTTTATTGTTTGGAATGTTTATTGCTAAGCCGGCTTTGGCAATTAATGCCGCAACATATGGAAAAGCATATGGCAGTCCGAACGAAATGATGACTTATTATTACCAAAACAAGGACATCGATCGCGCTCTTGAAATTATACAACAAATATCTGACGCCGAAATATTAGAACATTATCAGCACACTTTTACGCCTTTGGTCGGGTTTGTGGTTGGTGTTATTGCGGAAAACGAGGACGCGGCAGAAAAAATTCATGAGCTGAACGTATCTCCAAGTATGCAAGAATGTATTTCAGTGGCCGAACAGTTGTTGAAAGAATATGATTTTGAAGATATTTTATCAAATCCGGATAATATAGATGATGAAAAAGACCTAGATATGCTTTGGGGCGTGTTTTTTGCAACGGGAAATCCGAAAATACCGGAAACAATTCATGCTTTTGTTGAAAATAATAAAATTTCAAAAGCACCAAGCGGTCAGAAATCAAGACAAGATATTGTTGTTATGTCTGCAATTTGGTCGTTGGAAAGCAATGCCAAACAACATGAGATTGTTGAGCCTTATGCAAAATTTCCTGTTCAATCAGACGCTAAAGGTAACCAAAATATTATTACTTTCTATCAGGAAGTGAAAAAACATCAGTGATTTCCAGTGAACGGCTTACCCTTTTCACGAAAGGCTGGGAAATGACCATAAACAAGTATAAAGACATTATCATCAATAAATATTCGGAATATGATGAAGACTCTCGTTTGATTAGCGATCGCGGGCATAATGTGGAATATTTAACCACTATGCGTTACATTCATAAGTTTTTAAAGCCTGATGCCAAAATATTAGAAATTGGGGCGGCAACCGGTAGATATTCGATTACTTTGGCGGAAATGGGATATGATGTGACCGCAGTTGATTTAATGCCGAAATATGTTGAAATTATGCAGCAAAAAGCGCGTAAGTTGAAGAATTTCAGATGTATGGTGGCGGACGCTTTGGATTTAAGCATGTTCGAGGATAATTCCTTTGATGTGGTCTTGAATTTCGGCCCAATGTATCATTTGTTTAACAAAAAAGATAAAAATCAAGCCATTAGGGAAACCTTGCGTGTGGCTAAGAAGAACGGAATTTGCATGTTTGCCTACTTGCCGTGTGCATCTTTTGTAACAGGTTACGGCTTAAGATATCAGGATATGGCGCGGTTATGTTCGGCAATGGATAAAACCGGACGCGTTAAAGATGTTCCGGAAGAAGTGTTTACCTGCTTTTATATTGAAGATTTTAAAAAAATGTTTGCTAAAACAAGCACAAAATACATTACAAATGTGGCAACAGATGGTGTGGCGTATGCTATGCGAGAGTGGTTGGAAAAACTTTCACAAGAAGATTATGAGGCTTTTTTGGACTGGCATTTTAAGACCTGTGAACGGTTGGATCAGCAAGGGTATAGTGCGCACTTGCTTTATATTTGTAAGAAAATAAAATGATGCCGGTTGTTTGAGATGCCGGATTAAGTGCGAAGCAACGCTAAAGGCTCTGTGCGGCATGACAGAGGTGAGTGGAATGAGATCCTCGTGTCTACTGCGTAGCAGCACGCAGTCTGCACGAGGATGACAGAAAAATAAAAGGCCGAGTAATGACTTTTTTGCCGAACTAAAGTTCGGAGATGCTCACGCGTTCCGGCGGAACGCTCAGCATGACAGAGGAAGTGGAATGAGATGCCGGATCAAGTCCGGCATGACAATAAAAAGAGTGCGGTTTGAAAATAAAAAAGGGGCCGGCATTACGGAAAATGAGGAATGAGATTACCCGGTCGGAGCCGGGTAATGACAGGATAATAAAAAGCCGGGTAATGACAAAATAGTAAAAGATCGGATAATGACAGAAAAGGTGTGCGGCAAGTATAGGTGTGACAGAGGAAGATAAAGGTGGGTTTATCTATAACAGATGGTCAGTAAGGCATCTTCATTCGGAGCGCCGTGTATATTTGAATTAATTTGCCAATATTCCGGAACAACATATTTTGTGTTGCCGTAATTTATTTTTCCGAGTTTATTTGATACATAACCGCTTCCGTCGCGCGGCGCATAATAAGGAATTGAACCTTTGAGCGCAAACATTCGAACATATCCGCCTTTTTCATCTTTGGCTTCATTGCTTGTCCAATAATAAATGTGGCTGTCATTTACCCAAATACCCATGCTTTGCATAAGTTCATCATCTCTATTTCCGTAAATACTCGTTTTTGTTGTGTTTTGATGATATATTTTCTGTGCCAATTCTTGCAAATCTTGTTCGCTGGGTAAATTATTTATATGGCCGCAGGACAGTGCCGCACCAGCCAGATGGTCGTCATCATGAGGGCAAAATTGAAGGCCTAATCTTTCTTTGTTTTCTAGGCATTGTTCTTGACTTAAGGGATAGTATGCAGTTGCTTCATATTGTTTTGCGTAGGCGTTGTTTGCGGTAAAAAAACTTATGATTAAAAATAGAGTGATGATCTGTTTCATGTTTGTATCTCCTTTGGCGGTATTATAGCAAACGTAGTTTAAAAATCAACCATTATAAGGGGATGAAGCATCTACTGCGAAGCAGTGCTGAAGGCTCTGTGCTTCTTGACAGAGGAAGTGGAATGAGATTACCCGGTCGGAGCCGGGTAATGACAGGATAATAAAAAGCCGGGTAATGACAGGAAAATAAAAGGTTTGAGAGGAAAATCTCAAACCTTTTATTTTTTCAGCATTCCGCCGTTGCTTCAAAAGCCAAATCTTCGGCACAACGATTTATCATATTCATAAACTGTTGGCGTAAGAGTTTAGACTTAATCAGCTTACCGCGTTTTTCCATTTCAAACAAATTCTGCAAGCTCAGCTCTGACAGCACAGCCTCAACGTGAGAGGGATTCTCTACCAACAAAGTGGTTAAGCTCGGCCCGTTAAAATACTGTCGATTCATCTCTTTTTGAATCAAATCCAGCGTATGAGTCAAACAGTCATTTTCGGCCTCACTGATAGAGTCTTCATTTTCAAACTGATAATTAAGTAGCTTGTCAAACAGTGATTGCAGGCGGTCATAAGTTAGCTCGCTTAAAGGCCGCTTAGCGAACTCTTCAAGCATTTTTCGCATATCGGCAGTCATAAGCCTTAATATTTTTAACCTTCTTCAAACTGCTGCATTTCATAGGTTGCGTTCAGCTCGGGATAATCCAAATTATTGATAGCATAAGCCTCTGCACCAAGTCCGCTTACTTCGGAAGACTTGTGTGCGCAAAACTCTATCGAACATCCCCTCGGAGCCAACAACAACGTGCTGAAATCCTTTGAAAACTTGAGAGATAAAGCAATTTCTTCATGCACGAAAAACTGCTTTAAGCCTTTTTTACCCTTTGGTTCCACCCAAAAAGTAACAAACACTCCACGCTGCATTTCATCCATACATTCATGATAAAATGGCGGACTGACTTTGATTAGCTTTCCTTCCATAAGCGATAATAATTAAAACCGTTAATAACTCTAAAATTATAACACACTTCTGTCAGTATATAAAACTTTTCCTAAAAATGCAATTATAAAAAATGAGAGCAATGAGATAGATGAGATGCCGCATCTACTGCGAAGCAGCGCTAAAAGCTCTGTGCTTCTTGACAGAGGAAGTGGAATGAGATGCCGGATCAAGTCCGGCATGATAGGGGGAGAAGGGTGCGGCATGACAGGGAGAGAAGGATGCGGCATGACAGGGAGAGAAGGGTGCGGCATGACAATAAAAAAGGGGGAATGATAGGGAAGGCGAGAAGAGAAAAGGAGGAGGTGGGCATAAAGTAGAGTGGTATGGTGTTATTATTGGGTTAGTATGGCGGGGAAGGGGGATGATTAAAAAAAATATTTGACACTTTGGGCGGATTATGGTATTATACTTGGTAGAGCGAAGGTTATCGCTTGCTGCCTGCCTATAGGCAAATCCGGACGGAATAACCGCTTAATTTTGATAATATAGTGAAAACTCTTAACAAAGGGGCTTTTTGACAGGCAGGCATCAAAAAAATATATCCCCGCTTAGGAGTGAAAGCTATGACTGATACAAAAAATTCCCTTACTTATGAGATTATTGAGCGGCTTTTTGCCGATGCCGTTTGTTTGACTTATAATCCGGTTGAGCCGCGTTCGGCTTGGCAATATGGCAAAGAGTTGCTTGAAGATTTTATGAAACAAAACCCGCAAAAGCGTGCCTGTCTTTGTTCAAAAACCGCAATATTTCAGCAAGATCGCTATAATCCGCGTTTTCATTATTTTTCTGACGGCACGTTAATTCATTGTTCTTATCCGCAAGGCGAAAAACATGCCGAAATACAAGAAAATTTGGCAAGCGAGTTGAAACGCATTTTAAAATTGCTCGAAATACGCGGCTGGCCGGTCAAAAAAATTTATGCGCCGCAAAATGCCATGGATTTTATTTATTATTCCGAATTTTTGCGCCACATCAGCGAGCAGGCGTTTATTCGTTATTCTTACAAAACGGATTTATATGTTGAAGCGCTGCCGGAAAAAGCCGATTTTGTGCGCGAATGTTTTGCCGACGGCAATATTTTGGTTACGGCGGCAAAAGACGAAAATTTGCCGTTTTGCCGCGATTTTATGGCGCTTTTTGCCGATGGGCGCTACTATATATCGGAAAAATATGCCAGCCGTTTCGGTTCGGCCAACCACGGTAAAATCAGCTTATTTCGGCAGGATTATTTGCAGTTTTATCCTTATGGTAACCCGCAATATGTGCCGCAAGAATATATTGACGCGCTTTATGAAAAAGCCAAAGAGTTTGACTGGTATATATCGCCGGAAGAGGCGCAATTACGGCAAAAAAATGCCCTAACGGTTGATGCGCTGATTAAAATGAATAAATACATTGATTCGCTTTTTCAAAATCGCACTTGTTTAACCGTTACGAATCCGGATTTTAACTCTTCCTTTATGGCACCAGATTCTCGGCAATATGCGGTGTTTTCAGACGGACTGGTGGTTTCGGTGTATCATGATGAAAACGATAAAATTTTTGTTAGAGACTTGCTTAAATATTTTCCGAATTTAACTTTTCGCTTTGAAAAAGTGTCGGCCGAATACATTAAGCAGATTTATCGGCGCTTGCCGGATTTTCAAAAAGGTGCGGCCGATATTTATGTTGAAATGCTTAAGCAAAAAGCGCGCAAACTCAAACGTATGACCGAATTGACGCACATGGAAGCGCTGGATGTGGTGGCGCAAATGGCCGGCTGGAACGATTGGCGCTCGGTAAAAATTGAAGACGAGGCGCACGCACGAGGTTTGATAGATGCCGAAAAATGGCGCAAAAATATGGCGGCCGGCTTTAATACCGAAAATCCTTTGGCAGAAGAATATCGTCACTTTTTGAAGCACCGTAAATGATTTTAGGATAAAAGTGCCGATTAGCGCTTGCATCCTGCCCTTTGGGCAAATCCGGACGGAATAATCATTTAATTAAAACACAACTTTAATTTTAGGGAAAATTGCAATGAGGCAGGCATTGCGTTATGTTCCCGCATTTTAAAAGGAGTATGTGTTATGAATACGCAAGATTTACTGACAAAACTGTTTAACGAAGGCAACTGCTTGACTTATAATTGGTATTTACAGGGGAATTTGCTGCACGCGGCGCGCAAAATGAGCGAAAAGTTTCAGGCCGAAAATCCGAACAGCGTTTGTGTGATTGAAAATACGGCGGTGCCGTTGGCGTGTCAGCATCTTAATTTTCGCTATTTTTCAAACGGCGCGTTGGTCATTTATACGCCGCCACTCAAAGCCGATAAAACAATAAGACAAGTCACTGCTTTTTTGGCACGGCACGGATACGTCGTTAAAGAAATTTTTGCGCCGCAGAATAAGGAAGAATGGCAAGATTATTTTAATCTATCTCTTAAAATCCATGACAAAGCCTGTGCTTTACCGGCAGATGAAAAAAACCTGCATCTGCGCGCTTTTTATTCGCCGGCCGAATTTGCCGATTATTGCTTCACCGGTGATAATGTTTTGCTCACCTCTTCTAAAGATGAAAACTTTGATCCGAAATATCGGCAGATGTTGGCGCTGTTTGCCAACGGGCTGTTTGTGGTTGATGAAAAATATCGAAATTTTGACAGTTTTTACGGTGATATAGAAGTCAGTTTTTTTGAAAACAAGATTTGTTCTTATCCGATTATGCACCCGATTTATGTGCCGCAAGCGTATTTACGGGCACTCTATGAGCGTGCCGAAAGATGT
>JAZNQW010000147.1:0-2408 GCA_045590435.1 Alphaproteobacteria bacterium
ATCAAGCGCATGTTCTACCGGAACGGCATTGTTAAGCGTGACCAGCTTAAGGGAAATGCGCGCATCATCTTGATGTTCGCGTAGCAGTTCGCGCCGCTTTTCTTGCTTGATGGAATCAATGTTTTGCAAAACACCTTCAAGCGAGCCGTAGGTATTGACCAGTTCGGCCGCGGTTTTCGGACCGATACCGGGCACACCGGGGATATTATCGATTTTATCGCCGGAAAGAGCTTGCACATCAACCACTTTATCGGGATAAACGCCGAATTTCTCTTTAACGTCTTCGGGCGTAAAAAACTTGTCTTTCATGCCGTCATAATAGCTGACATTGCCGCGAATGAGCTGCATTAAGTCTTTATCGGCCGAAACCACAACCGTTTCAAAACCTTTGTCTTCGGCCTGTTTGGCATAAGTGGCAATTAGATCGTCGGCCTCATAACCTTCTTGCAAAACATAAGGAATGTTCAAAACATGAACCGCTTCATGAATTAAATCAAACTGCGGAATGAGAAGTTCCGGCGTTTCGGCGCGATTGGCCTTGTAATCGGCAAAAATTTCATTGCGGTAATTTTGCCGCTTGGCATCAAACAGCACCACGCAATAGTCGCAATCAATGTTTTTCAAAAGCCGCATAAACATGGTCACAAAGCCGTAAACGGCATTGACCGGCGTGCCGTTTGGCGCCGTCATGTTCGGCAAAGCATAAAATGCACGGAAGATGTATCCCGAACCGTCAATCAAGCAAACTTTGGTCATAATTTTTTTCTCCTTAGCATAAATATAAAAGATAATTATCAATGCGCCAAGTGTTTATCGGTTTTGCACACAAACTTTATGATTTTGTTAATCTCTTGCATTATATAATTCGGGCAAAACATAAGGAAGAATAATGACAGCAACAGTTAAGAAAAATACCAAACTTGAAGCACAGGTTAAACGTGCACCGGTTAAGAAAAAAAACGGCAACAAAAAATCGATAGTCAAAAGAAAACCGATTCGCCGTAAAAAACGTGGCAATAAAAAAGCCGGTGGTCTAAAGTGGCGTTTATTCAAATACGCCTGCGTTGCGGCGTTGATAGGATTTTTGCTGTTATCAGGTTATGTCATTTATTGTTATTTAAGTATGCCGGATATACAAAAAGCAATAAGTCGAACACGCGAACCTTCAACCGTGATTATGGCGGAAAACGGTAACGATATTGCTAAGTTTGGTAATGTTTATGCGCGGGTGATTACGCCGGATCGGTTGCCGGAGAATTTGACCGAGGCTGTGGTGGCAACCGAAGATCGGCGCTTTTACAAGCATTTTGGTTTTGATGTGTGGGGTTTTAGTCGTGCGATGGTTACTAATATTTTTCATCGGCGCTATGCGCAAGGCGCTTCAACCATTACTCAGCAGGTGGCAAAAAACATCTTTTTAACCAGCGGCAAAACCATTAAGCGCAAAGTTCAGGAATTGTTATTGTCATTTTGGCTTGAAGCCAAGTTGAGCAAAAACCAGATTATGGCACTGTATTTGAACAGAGTGTATTTCGGTTCGGGGCTATATGGGGCAGATGCGGCATCTAACTGGTATTTTAACAAAAGTGTTTATGACCTGAATGTGCGGGAGGCGGCGATTTTAGCCGGTTTGTTAAAAGCACCGAGCCGTTATAATCCGATTTTGCAAAAAAAGGCGGCGTTGGCACGCGCCGATGTGGTGCTTAAAAGTATGAAAAACAGCGGATTTTTGACGGAAAAGCAATATCAGAAGGCCAAACAATTACCGGTTAGCGACGGGCAGAAATATCGCGTGGAAGGCGGGAAGCACTTTGCACAATATGCGTATGACGAAGTGAACGCATTTATCGGCGAGCGTTCGGAAGATGTGGTGGTTTCTTCTACGCTGGACCAACAATTGCAAGAAACAGCAGAAAGAATTTTACGCGCAAAAATTGCCGCGGCTAAAGGGCAAAATGTGAGCGAAGGTGCGGTGGTGATTTTGGATAAGAGCGGTGCCGTGAAAGCCATGGTGGGCGGTGTGGATTATAACCGCAGTCAGTTTAATCGCGCTGTGCAAGCTAAAAGGCAGTCCGGTTCAAGCTTCAAGCCGTTTGTGTATTTAACGGCATTGCAATACGGGTTCAAGCCGAACAGTATGGTTAATGATGCGCCGATTTTGGTGGGTAAGTGGCATCCGGAAAATTATACAAAACACTATTACGGGCAAGTATCATTGACGTATGCTTTGGCACATTCATTAAACGCGGCAACCGTCGCCTTATCTAAAGAATTATATTTGAAAGATATTGCCGCGAATGCTAAAAAAATGGGGATATCTACCAAGTTGGAAGTAACGCCGTCTATGGTGCTGGGGTCAAATAGCGTGAGAGTGCTTGATATGGCGGCGGCGTGTGCCGTATTGGCAA
>JAZNQW010000148.1:0-6588 GCA_045590435.1 Alphaproteobacteria bacterium
AAAAAATCTAAATAACGGAAAACGAATATAAAAACAGAGAATAAAAATGGCAGATACGGAATATTATGACTTATTAGAGGTTGCGCCAAACGCTTCGGCTGACGAAATTAAACGTGCATTCAGAAAACAAGCGATGAAATATCATCCGGACCGTAATCCGGGCGATAAGGAAGCCGAACAAAAATTTAAGCAAATCAATGAGGCTTATGAAGTTTTAAGCAACGATCAGAAGCGTGCTGCGTATGACCATTACGGCAAATCCGGTGTAAATGGTATGGGCGGTAATCCTTTCGGTGGCGGATTTGATTTTTCGGGCGGATTTGCCGATATTTTCAGTGATATTTTTTCCGACTTTATGAGTGGCGGCACCGGCGGCGGCAAACAGAAAAATCGCGGTATGGATTTGCGCTATACCTTAAATATTTCGTTGGAAAAAGCCTTTCATGGCACGGAAGAAGAAATTACATTTCCGACCATTAAAAATTGCGAGAAGTGTCATGGTCACGGCACTAAAGACGGTAGTGAGCCGGAAAAGTGTTCAATGTGTCAGGGACGAGGCAAAGTGCGACGTCAACAGGGCGGATTTTTTGTTTTTGAAACTACTTGTCCGCAGTGTCATGGTACCGGATATCAAGTTAAAGATCCGTGTCCGGATTGCCACGGCAGCGGTCAGCAAAAAATCACTAAGACACTTAAAATTAAAGTTAAGCCGGGAATTGACTCAAATATGCGCATTCGTATAGCCGGCGAAGGCACGGACGGTGTGTTTGGTGGTGAAAGCGGCGATTTGTATGTTGATGTTATGGTGGAACCACATAAGCTGTATGAGCGGCGCGATACCGACTTATATGCTGCAGTGCCGGTTTCGATTTGTTGTGCTACTCTGGGCGGAACAGTTGAAATTCCGGGAATTGACGGGAAAAAAGTGGTGGTTGAAGTGCCGGCAGGTACACAAAATGATACGCTGATAAAGGTTAAAGGTGCCGGTATGCCGCTATATGATACAGAACGACGCGGTGATTTGTATGTGGCGGTTAAAGTGATGATTCCGCGCCATTTAAATGCTAAGCAAAAAGAGGCTTTGGAGGCTTTTCGCGATGCCAGTCCCGAGGACGATAAGTGCGGCGAACCGGAAATGAAGAGCTTTCTCGATAAAATCAAAGATTTATTTAACTAAATTTGCCGCACGATGTACGGGGATGCACACGTCGGCCTAATGGCCTCCTCAGCATGGCAGATAAAGCTGAGATCCTCCGGTCGGAGCCGGAGGATGACAGTTTATTTTTTTATGACGAGGTTGTAAACCTCGGGTAATGAGTCAGATGCGACGGAAGATTTGGACGCCGTGTACATAAATAGTACACAAGGAGAAATCTTCCTAGCAGATGACCATTAGACGAGGTTTTAATAGTGAGGGGGAGGAACTTCTTCGCTTAACGGCTTTACAACTTCCATATCCGCTAACGAATCCCGAAACTGCGCACATTGCTTGGAAAGAAAATCAATTTCCTTGCCTTGCTTAACCGTCATTTCGCTCAATTCCTCAAGCGCTTTTTGCTGATGTGTCAGCATAATTTCGATGGCCGTTAAACGCGCCTCCAATTCCTCTTCCCGCATTAATAACTCCCTTGTGTATAGCTACTTATATCTTTTTGCAAATTTAAATAACGATCCATCATTTCTTTTTCGTATTTACGCGTATCTATACGCTTGAACAATTCTTCGGTTTCTTCTTCGGAAAGATCTGTCGGTTTACCGTCATCATCAAACTTATAGGCCTTCAAACGATAGTTATCTTCTGTCAACTCATATTTTTTATAGCCTTGATTATCATATTCGCGATAATCTTTACCGGTCCATGCACCGTTTTTATATAACTTTTCCTGATACAATTGACCATTGTTGTGATAGGTTTTGCGCCAACCTTCCATCTTGTTGTTCTTAAACGGAACCACAAAAAGTTTGGTGCCATTCGGATAATACCCCACCGCTTCACCGTCCGCAACACCTTTCAAATAAGGAATTTGCGTAGATAAATGTCCTTTATCATCAAAAATTTTAACTGCCCCGTTAAGCAAGTTATTGTTATAATTAGCTTCAATATAAACGTTACCGTACACATCTTTAACTTTATATTTTCCTTCCATTACGCCTTGACGAACCTGTTGCTCCTCGTAAGGTTTGTCGGTACCGTTATAGAATGTGCGAATAACGCCATCCAATTTACCGTCAACATAAGGTAATTCACGGCTTTTACTGCCATCCGGATTATATACGGTTAATTTTCCGGTTAAATGTTCTAAAACCAAAGTTCCGCTATCATCAAAAGTTAAACCTGCCGAGGCATCCTTCCCGTCTGCCGTTTCAAGTTTAAATTTCGGATTACCGTTTTCGTAGTAGCCGGTGCCTGTCCCTTGAAACATACCATCTTTAAAATCAAGCGAAGCCGCTAAATTACCAAACGAATCGTTATGCAAAACTTGACCGGTTATCTTACCGTCCACATAAGGAATAATTTCAGCAATATTACGACCATCTTCCGCATATTTCAAAACCTTCCCCTGTATCACACCGTTAACGTAATTAACCTCTTGGGTTTTGACACCTTTTTCATTATATAAAGTTGCCGGTCCGTTAGCAATATCATTCACAAACTGCATAGATAATTTTATATTGCCGTTCGGATAATATTCTTTATATGTACCGTCAATCTTATCATTTTTATATGTGGTTTCCGATTTTTTACGGCCGTTTTCATAATATTGAACATCACTGCCGTTTTTCATACCAATAGCATATTCTGTCTCAGATTGCTTCTGACCATCAGAATAAAACATTTCGGCCTTGCCTTGCAGTGTGCTGTTAACGTATGGTAACTTGGCATAAAGTTGACCGTTATCATGATATAAATTCATATCCCCGTTCAAGAAATCTTCTTTATAAGTAGCTTCAACAACTTTAACGCCTTCGGGTGTCCATTTGGTAAACGGACCTTCACGCATATTATTAACAAATGTCACTACTTCTTTTAACTGCTTATTTGGGTAATATGATTTAGCCTCACCGTTCAAGTTATCCTGTTCATACATCACTTCAGATTGGACATTGCCGTTTTTAAAGTAAACCAATTTTTTCCCGTCATACATGTCGTTCACATAATTACTGACATCCCGCAATTCACCGGTTTCATAATAAATTTGTTCCAAACCCTGAGCTTTGCCGTTTATTACCGACGTTTCCGAACGCATTTTACCGTTTTCATAATATTCGGTTACTTTACCGTTAATAACACCATCATCACCGAAATCTATCGTATATCTGATTTTACCACTCGGATAGTAGCCTGTTTCGCGTCCTACTTGGACATTATCCTTAAAATTGGCCGTTGCCAATAAGACACCATCTTTATCATAGGATTTTGCCTCGCCGTTTAACTTATCACCGGCATACATGAAAATACGTTCGATTTGTCCGTTTTTGTGATAGGTTCTGGTTTCACCTTCTTTTTGATCATCAACAAATGTTGCTTCAATATGAACATTGCCGTTGGAATAATAGGTTGTTTCAACGCCGTTACGCTGATTATTTTTATAAGGCGTTTCAATATGCACATTGCCGTTGGAGTAATAAGTTGTTTCAATACCGTCTTCATGCTTTACTTTCATGCTTTCATCTGCAGCCGGTTCTTCATATAATGAACCACCGCCGAGTTTTGGAAACAAATTATATTTAATACCTACAACGGCACCTATCGCTAAAGCTATAATCAGTAATAATCTTTTGTTCATCTTCATTCTCCAACAACAATAATTAATAGTTTACAATTAGCACGGATAAATGTTTACTTCAAGCATTATAAATCTTTTGAACACACCTAAAGCGCCTTATTTGATACAGCTGGTTGCAACAAAACTTCAAGGCTTGCCGGAATATCTTGTCGGCTCATCACTATATCATAAGCCGCATCCTCAACTTCGGAAAGCGGTTCACGTAACCCGTTTTGAAGATAATAACGATCACTGTCTTCTTGATAAATTTGTGCCTGTTTTTCTATTCCCTGCTGTTTATAATATGTAGCCAAACGACGTTTAGCATTGGCAATTTGTTGACTGTGCATCATATAATCACCCAATTCCAATACCGATTGAAAAGCAAACATAGCTTTTTCAGAATGTCCCTGACGTAAATATGCATCACCCAACCGGCTCCATGCATTCACATTTTCCGGTGCAATTTCGGTAGCAAAGTGGTATGATGATAAAGCTAAATCCAAATCATCCAGAAGTGCAAAATTACCGGCCATACAAGCATAATTCGCCGCCTGTGCAAAATATAACTTCTGATTTAAACCGGTGGCGGCTTCCGCATCATCAATGTATTGTTTGGCTAAAAACTTAAGCAGTTCCAAGCATAATGAGTTATCGCCTTTTTCCGCCAAAGCCGATAAGGCGGCTGCCGGATGCGGTAATTGTCTGCCGTTCGGTAAATTGGCAAATATATTGTGACGAGCCAAACCGATAAAGTCACAAATTGAGCGCACAAGCTGTAACACATCTTCTTCATCTCGCGGCGGATTAGCGCGATTAAACACGGCCTGTGCCGTTTTATATTCCGACACTTGACGCCCTAACAGTTTGATAATCGGAGCTACTTTTTGGTGCACTTCGCGCTCTTGAGGCGACAGAATATGAAGCGAAACTTGCAATTGTTCCGTTATTGTTTGATTTTGTATATTGCCGCTTTTTTTACCGGCATGACGCTGCATAATATCTTTCAAGCGCGCATAATCTTCGGAAATATGCAAAAAATCATCTGACGTCTCCGATGCGGCTATTAAGTTGCGAGATATTTCTTTTTCCTCCTCTATTTGCGCTTGTAATTCCGCTACATCTTCCGGCGATAATTCTTCCTGCGAAAATTGTATATATTCATGTTGACCGGAAAGAGTGGCGGAATCTGTCGTTTCATTTTCCGCTAACGTTTTATCATCTTGCCGAAACTCATTGATAATCGACATAACATGAATAATAATGATTAATCCGATAAACGCAAAAAACATGGCAATAATATAATTGCCCTGACTGCCAAACATTTCTGTTACATTACCGAAAATGCGTGCATATTTTGCCTCAAAATAAGCTATCAGATTGTTCCAATCCGTTAAGTTGGGAATTTTCCATTCCAAAATCAGCCCTAACGGATTTCCATAAAACATTTTTAAGCCTCTTCATTACAACATTCTTACATCACTTTATATAAAAAACATAAAAATGTAAAGCATTCGTTTAATTCAACATATTAATTTTATTTTCTATCAAGGCAATTAAATCATCATCTGCTGTCTGACGCGCATGTTCCAAGGCTATTTGCAAATTATTTTGCGCCGCATAATGATCACCACTCAAATTTTCTACCAATGCCAGATTAGCATAATCAGCCACCAAACCTTCCGAGCGCTCAAAACGTTGTTCCAGATGTAAAGATTGCTGAAATAATGTTTTGGCACGCTGTAAATCTCCGATTTGTAAATAAATCAACCCTAACATTGTATAAGCATTGGCGCTGTGAAAACTGCTTTGATGTTGTCGGTTTAATTCTATAATCTGCCGTAAATATTTCTCGGCTGTTTTATAATGCTTTTGTCGGCAATTTGCCGTGGCCGTCATATATAAACTTTCGGCTACAGCCGCGTGATTTTTAAGGATTTTATATAAATCTGCCGCCAACAAACAATGTTTGGATGTAATACGATATTGCTGTTTTTGCAATGCTATTTGCCCCAAAAGCTGATAACTGAATGCTTGTCCTATTTTGTTTTTCGCATTAATGTAAACCTTTAACGCCTTAGCTACTTTGCTTTTAGCCGCAGAAAGTTTATTCTGCACAATTTGCAATAACGCATATTGGTTTAATATATCGGCTTCCAAATTTAACGTCGGCGCCATTGTTAATGCTTGCAAATAGCAACTTTCCGCTTCGTCCCAGCGATTTTCATAAACCATCAGCATACCCTTTATGGCCGTGGTCTGTGCCATCCATAATTTATTTTTGAGTTGCCCAAATATTTTGAACGCTGATTCAATCATGGTTTGTGCCACATCATTAACACAACTGAGGCGGTATATTTCAGCTATTGCCAAATAGCATTGCGCTTCTTCAAATGAATATTTCTTTTTCTGAAATGCTTTTAAAGCACGGTCGGCACTTTGAGAAGCCGACAGCATATCGGCGTCTTGTAAATAAGCATACGCCGCCATATAATCATAATATGGTCGTAGAGCTCTATTTATTTTTGAACGTTCCAACCGCATTAACAAACGTAAAAAAGTTTGAGTTTGGAAAAGTCGATAAGCCATCATAGGCAAAAACACTTTATATTGAGAATCTCGTGATTTCCGTTCTTTTAGCATTTTTATTTGCCGAAAGGCTTTTGGTAAATCAACGTGTGCTGACAGTAGCAAACTTTGTTGCGGATGAGTTACTTTCAAAACTTCCACCGCTTTGGTTACACGACCGCCGGTCAACTCTGCCAAGGCTTGCTGTGCGGCCCTTCCTTGCTTAAAATACAATATTTTTACACAATTTTTG
>JAZNQW010000149.1:0-3110 GCA_045590435.1 Alphaproteobacteria bacterium
CGCCAATGGCAAACACAGGCCGAGTTTTATGATAAGTTGGCAGAGTGGGGTTTTCCGGTTAATCCGCTGAATAAACTGTGCCATTCGCTGAAAGAAATCGAGGCTAATTTTGCGCATATGATGGAAATTAGGGCCGGTTTGGCGTATGATATTGACGGCATTGTTTATAAGGTGAACGATATTGCCTTGCAAGAGCGGCTCGGCTTTTTAACACGCACACCGCGGTGGGCAATTGCGCACAAGTTTCCGGCCGAGCAGGCATTAACACGCATTAAAAACATTCGCGTGCAAGTAGGGCGCACGGGGGCTTTAACGCCGGTGGCCGATTTGGAGCCGGTAAATGTCGGCGGGGTGATGGTTTCGCACGCCACGTTGCACAACGAAGATGAAATCAAACGTAAAGATTTTCGCATTGGCGATATGGTGGTGGTGCAACGTGCCGGCGACGTGATTCCGCAATTGGTGGAAGTAAAGCTAGATAAAAGGCCGGCTGATTCGGTACCGTTTGAGTTTCCAAACCGGTGTCCGGAATGCGGTGCGCATGCTGTGCGTGAAGAAGACGAAGCTATTCGTCGTTGTACCGGCGGCTTAACCTGTCCGGCGCAAATCAAAGAGCGGCTCAAGCACTTTGTCAGCAAAGATGCGTTTGATATTGTCGGTTTGGGCGATAAGGTAATAGAAGAGTTTTGCGCCGATGGTATTTTGCATAGTCCGGCCGATATATTCACTTTGGAAGAGCGTAACGGTGTCGATAAGCCGCTTGATTTATTTAGTCAGGATAAAGATGAAGGTCTGCATTTGGAACGGCGCGAAGGTTGGGGAAAACTTTCAACTCAGAAGTTGTTTGCCGCCATTAGAGCGCGTCAAAAAATCAGCTTGCCGCGGTTTATTTATGCTTTGGGGATTCCGCAAGTGGGTAGTGCAACGGCATTGTTGCTGGCCAAAAATTACGGCACGTTTGATGCGTTGCAAAACGATATGTGCGCCAAAGAAACCGCTAAATTGGTGGCAATAGACGGTATCGGCGGCGCCATGGCGCAAGATATTGTGGAATTCTTCAGTGAAGAACACAATTTACGCGTGATTGAAGAATTGCGGCAATATGTTGAAGTGGAAAATTATATTGCAGATGAAGTGACAGATTCACCGTTGAGCGGTAAAACGGTGGTGTTTACCGGCACATTGGAAACATTAACGCGTGCCGAAGCCAAAGCGTTGGCGCAAAAAATGGGCGCTAAAGTGGCGGGTTCGGTGTCAAGCCATACCGATTATGTGGTGGTTGGTGCAGATGCCGGTTCTAAGGCTAAAAAGGCGGCGGAATTGGGCGTGAAAACGCTGACGGAAGCTGAATTTGCACAGATGTGCGGAAAATAAGGAGAAAAAATGGCACTGAAAGAATTTATAGAAAATATCAAGCAAGATATGAATCGCACTTATAAGGCAACAAAGTCTTTGGATAAAGAAATAGATCGCACATATATGTTTAGAATATATATCATTTTTATTCTGAATATTTGTGGTATTATAGGTTTTTCTGTTATGAAAGAAGATTTTCCGGTGCCGGTATTTGTGGCAATATGGGGTGTATCCGCGCTGATTGTTATTGATATTTTATGGCATCTTTTCTCTGATAATATTGCAAAAAATATGCCGGATTTATTTGTTGTCGAATATCAAAAGTATGGTGTTCCCGCACACGAATTTAAGTGCCGTGTTAATTTTGTTGGCAACACTCATTTTAGGGGATTTAGCTGCCGTATTTACGTTTGGGAAAATGCAGTAATAATCAGATTTGGTAAAAAATGTTTGGTTGTCGATAATGCACAGCAAATAAAAATCAGTAAAGCTGTTTTCGGCTATCGTTGTGAAGTTGATAAAGACGGCAAATACGTGCAATGCAATATGAGTGATAAACAAGCCGAAATATTGCAACAATGGAAAGATAAGAAAATCGAAAAATAAGCCTAAAAAACTCAGCGGTTTCTCATTTATTAAACTCATGTATCATAATAATCAAGAGTAGCCATCTTGACAAATATTTCTGAAAGAGGTATAAAACTTCCTTCGGAAATATATAATTAAGAATATGATACAGAAATTATTTAGAGAATTAGGGCTCCTACTGGTTACAGAGGGCAAGTCCTCCCAATTGTTTAGCATTTCAAAAACAAGTGATGATGACAAGGCATTTGTGGCGGAAGTTCTGCCGTTTTTACCGGAACCGCAAGTCTTCTTGAAAATTTATCCTGAGGCAAGATTAATTGTGACACAGGACAAGTTGATGACGATTGAAGGTAAAATTCTTTTGCAATATGAAAAAGAAAAACTTTCGGTGGAATGGGTTAGCGACAAATGGCTGATTATTGAAGATACGCTGGCGGAAAGTGACATTCGTTACAGAATTACGTTTTGGGACGGTCAGAATGAAAGCAGTAGTATTTATGGCAAATTTTTTCTCAGAAGCGATAAATATTTGGCCGTATATACTTCATCCGATAACGGGTGGCGTGTTCTGACTTACGACGGAAAATTCGTGCTGAGCATAAAAAATGTTGGCATGGATATGCGTATTTGCGGAGATTTTTTGCTGACATCAGGTGTTGGCAATTATACGGCATACGGGCTCGATGAGAAAAACAATGGTCGGCCGGTATTCGAAAATCAGCAGTTGATTTTGTGCAGCAATTGGGACGATTTCATCCTTTATTCAACCATCCAAGGCTTCGTTCAAACATATTATCACGGTAAATATAGACAGCTGGGAAAACTTGAAGCGATAGAAATGTTTGACCGAGCAGGGGTGTATGTTGTAAGGAAAAACGGAAGATATTTTCTTTACAAGTTTAACGGGAAACCTGTGGCCGCAAATATCTGTCCTTATGGCGCAGATAAGGTCGCATATAACCAAGATGAAAACACGATTTTGATTAATACGAATGGTGTGTTTCATATAGTCTGAAAACAAGAAAACCGTAACAACGCATTGATTGCCTTTGTTGCGGCTTTTTTGTTTTCAGAGTGTTTAGGCAAACCGAGCGTTCTGCTTTTTGTTTGACAATACGTCACGGTTAAGTATAAAAAACAATAATGATTATAAAAAAACGGAGGTA
>JAZNQW010000150.1:0-11669 GCA_045590435.1 Alphaproteobacteria bacterium
CCCGCACTACTCGCACCGCTTCTCAGAACGCTCAGCAGAATCTTACTCCTATGCAGCAGCAGCTGCAGGAGACAGCTTCTGCTTCACAGCAGCAGGAGGTAATCACGGGAACCATCGAGCACGTGTACAATATGGGCTTCGGCCGTGCACGTGTTCAAGTAAGAAAAGCAGGGATGTTCGGAGGTGTGTACACATACACCTTCCTCGGTTACCCTGAGGACGACGTAATGAAGCCTGCAAAGGGCGATTACGTATGTTTTATCGTAACCTACGGGCAGAACGGCCCGAACGATTATCCCTTGGTGAATTTCCAGGAGATGATCAACACAACCTGGATGACCCGTTATATGCTCTGGTATAAAGAGCATTACTATGGTGGCAACACCATGATGATGTTTTCGGCCAATCCGAAAATGTCAAAGTGGAATAATGCCATTTCTATGGTAATGTCCGGTGCTATGACAGTGGCCAGCGTTGTATCTCTCATCAAGGCTATCTTCTAATTTCATAACTAAAAATTTGTCCCCTGGTGTGCTCTTAACAAGCGCACTCAGGGGATTTTTTTGTTTTCACTGTCATGCCAACACTTTTATATTTTTATTGTCATGCCGGCCTCCGAGCCGGCATCTCGGCTACTTCTTTAATTTATTGCACTGCGAAACAGAGGCAAAGTCCTCATTCGCCAATCCACTGCTTAAGCAGCAAAGCTACTCTGGAATCTCTTTTCTATTTGCCTAAGTCATCCTATGGCAAACGCAGTGCGACCATGGGATCTCGGCAAATGATTCAACTGTCATACGCACATCAAATGTGAGCATAACAATTGATAAGATTCGCCGATCAAGTCGGCGAATGACAGAAAAATAAATCCAATGACAGAAAAACAAGGCGAATGATAGGAAAATAAATCCAATGACGGAAAAATAAGACGCATCACCGAAAGATAAAAAGCACGGAATAACGCCCCTCAAACACACCTTCAAGCCTTAAACCGCCACTTTAGCCTTAATTGTTTCATAGCTCTGATAGTTAACCAGCTCAAAGTCTTCATACTTAAAGTCATTAATATCCTTCACTGCCGGATTAATCTTCATTTGCGGCAACGGATACGGTGTGTGCGAAAGTTGCTCTTTCACCTGCTCAAAGTGATTATGATAGATGTGCGTATCACCTAACGTATGCACAAATTCACCCGGTTCAAAACCGCACACTTGCGCCACCATCATGGTTAACAGCGCATACGAAGCAATATTAAACGGCACTCCCAAAAACATATCACAACTGCGTTGATAAAGCATACAACTCAGCTTATTGTTGGCTACATAAAATTGAAACATCATGTGACACGGCGGCAAATGCATCTCAGCAATTTTGCCCACATTCCATGCCGAAACAATCATACGCCGATCATTCGGTTTAGTCTTTAAGGTATTAATTACCTCGGCAATCTGGTCAATTCCCTCGCCGTTCCAGTTGCGCCATTGCGAGCCGTAAACCGGTCCCAACTCGCCGTTTTCGTCGGCCCATTCATTCCAAATGCGCACCCCGTGATCTTGCAAATATTTAACGTTGGTTTCGCCTTTTAAAAACCACAGCAATTCATAAATAATGCTCTTTAAATGCACCTTTTTGGTTGTCACGAGCGGAAAGCCTTTGCTCAAATCAAAACGCATCTGCCGACCGAACACCGAACGCGTGCCGACTCCGGTACGGTCCATTTTATCCACGCCGTTTTCCATAATATCACGTAACAAATCCAAATATTGTTGCATTTTATTTTCCTTCCGTTTCTAAATAGTTCAAAATATTTTTTACCACAGCCTGATTAACAAAGCCACCTTTTTTCAGCCACACAGTAGTAACCACGCCGTCCAATTCAAAATGTTGTGGCAAAGCCGTGTAATTCTGCTCTAAAATCGCCACACTTTTGCTCACATCAATCAAATTTTGTGCGCCGTCATCAATTTTGCCGCCGTAAACGCAATCGACAACCACATCAGGCATCAGCGCCGGCGTTGAAAAGAATAAGTAATACACAAAGGCACCGCCTGACACATACAAATCTTCCGGATAATCTTTAAGTTTAAGAATATCATCTACCACAATGTGATTTTCGGCATCAAAGAGCTCTACCTTGCCCGTGTTATCCAAAACAATAACTTTTCGCCCCATAAGCACTTTTTGCGGCATACCGGAATAAGTGCGTCCACCCATAACTTTAACCTGTCCCTCGGTTAAATGGCGAAACCGACGCGTATCAGACGGAATTTTCCACGGTAACCCGAGCCCCGCACCAATCACGTTATCGCCCTTATGTCGGCACCAAATTGAAACAATTGTCATTAGCGGCTCCTTTGTATTTTATCGACTTAATTTTTACACGATAATCACTTTAACGCCAAATCTTTTTGCAATTCACACACAATAAAATTTACAAGCCTGAAAAAAACGCTTGCAAAATGCAAAAAAGTTATATAAAAAACAACAAATGCATTTGAATTGCGTTATTTTTGCTTGCTTTTTCAAATAAGCTGTGTTAAACATAACGCCGAATGTTTTGTGTAATTAATTAACTAAATAAAGAGAATTAAAATGGCTACACCTAAGAAAAAAGTATCAAAATCACGTCGCGACATGCGTCGTTCTCATGATGCGTTAACACCTAGTGCGTATCAAGAATGCCCGAACTGCGGTGAATTGAAAAGACCTCATCATGTTTGCCCGAAATGCGGCCAATATGACGGCAAAGATATTGTTGCTAACAAAGAAGCAAAATAAGTCTATTTATTTTATTGGAGCAGGTTTTGTCTGAGAATAATCTGGTCATATCTGTTGACGCAATGGGGGGAGATAACTCCCCTCGCGTTGTTGTCGAAGGTATTGCTTTGGCACACAAAAATAATCCGGACATCAAATTCTTATTGTTCGGTGATGAAACCAAAGTTTTAGATGAAATGAAAAAGTTTCCGCAACTTAAATCGTTTTGCACAATTATTCATACCAGTGAATTTGTGCACAACGAAGACAAACCATCGCAAGTCATCCGCAACAAAAACACCAGCATGTATATGGCGATTGATGCCGTGCGCAAAGGCAATGCACAAGCCATTATTTCAGCCGGCAATACCGGCGCTTTGATGGCTATTTCAAAGATGATTTTGAAAACCATGCAAAAAATTCATCGGCCGGCCATTTGCACGAATATTCCGCATAAAGACGGAATGTGTGTGATGTTGGATTTGGGCGCAAACACAGAATGCAGTGCCGTTAATTTGGCCGAATTTGCCATTATCGGCAACATTTTGGCCAAACACACGTTAGATATTGAACGTCCGCGAATTGCACTTTTGAATATCGGTGCCGAAGAAATGAAAGGCCGCGAGGAAATTCATCAGGCGGCAAAAATGATAAAAAATACGCACCTTGATCTGAACTTTATCGGTTATATTGAACCGCATCAGATTGGCGAAGGTTATGCAGATGTCATTGTTTCAGACGGTTTTACGGGTAATATTGCGCTTAAAACCATGGAAGGCACAGCCAAACTGATTACCCGTATGCTGAAAAATGCTATTAAAAAATCTATTGTGGCAAAAATCGGCCTGCCGTTTATATTACCGGTTATTTTCGCTTTGAAAAAAAATCTTGATCCGCGTAAATATAACGGAGCAATGTTTGTCGGTTTGAACGGACTTTCGGTTAAAAGCCACGGCGGAACAGACGCTTTAGGCTTTTCTTATGCCATAAACAATGCCGCAAAACTGGTGCGTCAAAACTTTGTACAAACGATTCGCGACGAAGTGGAACATGTTGACTTAGACGAACTGTCACAGGATATTTTATACGATGTATATTAGAAGCAAGATGATTGGATTCGGCCGTTATCTGCCGGAAAAAATTCTGACGAATGATGATTTATCGAATATGGTAGAAACCAGTGATGAGTGGATTAGAACACGCACGGGAATACAGATCCGCCATATTGCAGAGTCTGAAGAGACATCTTCTGTTGTGGCCGGAAAAGCTGTTGAAGCCGCCATTAAAAATGCCGGGTTAACCCCTCAAGACATTGATTTATTGATTTTAGCGACAGTCACACCGGATAACACAACTCCGTCAACAGCCACCAAAATCGCCGGTCAACTCGGATTTCGTACTGGGGTGCCGGCTTTCGATATTTCGGCCGCTTGCTCCGGATTTATTTATGCCTTAACTTTGGCTGATAATATGATTCGCTTAGGGCAAATTAAAACTGCCGTAGTAGTTGGTGCTGAATGTTTATCTCGCATTGTAGATTGGTCTGACCGCAACACCTGTGTTTTGTTCGGAGATGGTGCCGGTGCAGTTGTATTGCAGGCTTCGGAACAAAAAGGTACCAAGGATGATACCGGGGTGTTAAGCACCTGCATTTATGCCGACGGCACACAATATGAACACCTGAAAACAACGGGCGGCGTTTCTTCCACACAAAATGCCGGCTTTGTAAGCATGGATGGTAAAGAAGTGTTCAAACACGCCGTTGTGTCTCTTTCGGAAGCGGCAGAAACCGCCATGAAAAACGCCCATATCACTAAAAATGATGTTGATTGGCTTATTCCGCATCAGGCAAACATTCGCATTATTGACGGCGTTGGTGAACGTTTGGAACTTCCTAAGGAAAAAGTAATTGTTACGGTTGACCATCACGGCAACACCTCTGCAGCTTCAATTCCACTGGCTTTATCGGAAAATATGGAAAGCGGACGCTTACAAAAAGGCCAAGTTATCGTATTAACTGCCATGGGTGCCGGATTTACTTGGGGTGGGGCGGTTGTACGGTTGTAATCAGTCCGAATAAAGTTTCAAAAATAAACTATGAAAAAAAATGCTATCTTAAAAGATAGCATTTTTACGTTTGAAAAATAAAAACTATAAATTTGCCAATTTATTTCGTAAAGCCTTCAACTCGGCCACGGCATCTGCCACCTTCGTCAAAGCGCTCACATCTAAAGACAAAGTCTTTTCCGTCGGCACCGGTTCTTTCGTTTCCGCAGCAAAAAAATCCTTTTGAATTTCTTCCGAACCAAGCAGATTTTTAAGCCCTTTAGATTTAATAAATTGCTGAGCCCCTTCTATTGTATAGCGGTTACCATACAAAAGCGTTTTAATCAACTTCAAAACCTCAACATCATCCGGTCTATAATACCGTCTGCCACCGGTTGCTTTCATCGGTTTAATTTGATTAAATTTGGTTTCCCAAAAACGCAAAACATGCGTTGCCACACCAAGTTCCTCAGCTACTTCGGCAATTGTTTTAAATGCTGATTTAGATTTATTAACAACCATGTCAGCCTCCTTACTACATTATTTTACGCATTCAATGCTTTACGTAAAATTTGTGAAGGTCTGAATGAAATAACCGTTCTCGATGAAATTTCAGCTTCTTTACCGGTTTTCGGATTCCGTCCGATCCGTGCATTTTTCTTATGCAAACCAAAAGTTCCGAAAGAAGAAATCTTCACATCTTTTCCGTTAACCAACTCTGTTCTGATTTCTTCAATAATCATATCTAAAACATCACCAGAGTCTTTACGTGATAAACCGATTTCTTCATAAATTGCCTCAGTAATGCTCACACGAGTAACAGTTTTCATTTTTCCCTTCCTATTAATTGAATCACTTTCCAGTAAGCATAATACGACATTTCAAAAAACAAAACTGCTTTTCGGCAGAAATTCACAATTTTTTCAATATTTTATTTTTTCCCAAAATATACTTGATTCTTTATAAAAAGCAGAATAACGTAAAAACTGGTTTTACTCCTTAGAAAAGAGTTAACCAAAGGGCTTAGAAAACCCTTATACAACCGGTCGAAGCATTGTGACCTAAAAACAATGTCGACAATACGTCTTTGTAGGACGGATGTCGACTTAATAAGGTTTTACGCACGAAAACGTCGAGCCGTTTGGTTGTATACGGTTTTCTAACATCCGCCCGCCTCTTCTTGCGGGTTTCTTTAATATGTGAATGGATAGTTAGAAATGAAAACAAATGAAAAAATAATATCTGCAATAAAGAAAATCAATATAAAGAAATTGGTAGTCATTATGCCTTGTTATAATGAAGAGGATATGTTACCTATTTCAATTAAAAAAATGTCTACCCTAATGCAGGAAATGATTGATGCAAAACAAATATCTGAAACATCCCAGGTATGTTTTGTAAATGACGGTAGCCGAGATAAAACATGGGACATTATCACTGACATATCTTCAAAAAACAAAATATTTTCCGGAATTAATCTATCCCGCAATTTCGGACATCAAAGCGCTTTATTGGCCGGACTCTACAATACTCTGGCTGATATGTATGTAACCATTGATGCCGACTTACAAGATAATCCTGAGACAATTAAAGAGATGGTAACTAAATGTAATGAAGGATTCGATATTGTTTATGGCGTTCGTGCCAAAAGAAATACGGATACATTCTTTAAAAAATGGACAGCCTTGAGCTTTTATAAACTAATGTCTTTTTTGGGTGTAAACATTATTTATAACCATGCAGATTTCAGATTAATGAGTAAACGAGCCGTTGAAACAATGAAATCATTTGGTGAACATAATTTATTTTTAAGAGCAATCGTCCCGTTGGTAGGATTTAAATCATGTAGTGTATATTATGACAGAGCAACAAGAGCCGCTGGAGAATCAAAATATCCGCTCAAAAAAATGCTTGCATTCGCTTGGAACGGAATATCAAGTTTTTCTATCGTTCCGCTACGATTGGTCACATTAATGGGATTATTAACGTGCTGTATAAGCGGCTTTTTATTGATATACACTTTATACAGATATTTCCAAGGAGGAGTTATAGCCGGTTGGACATCTTTGATTACGGCCATCACATTTTTCAGCGGTGTAATTCTGCTGTCTTTAGGTGTTATCGGTGAATATATCGGACGCATCTTTACAGAAGTTAAAGCCCGTCCGCTTTACATTATTGAAGAAAAACTTAATATCAAATAAAAATATAGAGAATATAATGACTATGAAAAAAGCTCTTCCGGTAATCCTTAAGTATGGCGCATTTTTGTTATTATTTGGCGCTTGTCTATTATGTAGTTGGATATACCCTAAAAACTCAGATTCCACCATCACTAGCGCAATGGCGCAGGATATTGTAAATGGTAATATTTTTCTAAAAGATTGGTATATCAGTACACGATCTGATTACTTTACAGATGTATTTTTACATAGCTTAGTTTATTTCTTTGTCAGAAATATGTATGATACAGCCTTTATTACCAGCACAATCATTGCCTTTTTATTTTTTTTATGTGGGTACGCTGTTTACAAAAAAATTATGAAAGAAAAAGAGTGTTGGATTTTATTCATCGGCCTAAGTTTTATTTATCTTTTAGGTAGTGAAATTTGGGTTGTTTTTTCACCGATGCATGTAAGTACCATAGCTTGCTGTTTATTGGCACTATATTTCTATTTTAACGATTCCAGATGGGCTAAAGGGCTTTTCTTTCTTTTATTATTCATCGTTTTTGTATCAGATAATTACGCCGTTATATATTTGGCATTGCCTATTTTAATTGAAAATGCAATATATTTTACCAGAACCCAAAAAGCAGACATGAAATTTTTATTCATTTTTGTCGCACTGGGATTAGCCTATTTATTTAATTCTTACATAGAAGAAATCGGCTATACTGTTCCTGGTATTTCGTTAAGTTTTGTATCCAGAGAAGAATTCGGCAAAAAACTGACTTATTTATTCTGGGCACCAGAGGATTATTTTCATGTCAATTTCTGGGGACAACCGATTAAATTCAGTTTAGACTTATTATGGTCTCTTTTTTATGCAGGATTCGGCATATTACTACTCTTAGTTCATTTTTATGCTACGCTGAAATATAAATTAAATAATCGTATTATCACAATACTTTTAATTTCTTCAATTACTGTTACCTCTGCTTTAACTTTAACCAACTTAGAACTTTCACCAAGATACTACGCCGGAGTTTTATTTAATGGTTTTCTCTTATTATGTGTCATTTTATCATCATATAAAATTAATCCTAAATGGCTTTCAATATTAGGCATTTCACTTCTATTAATCGGAGGTTACCGTATTCTTGAAAAATATAACAAGACGACAACACAAATAACACCGGAACAAGAAATTACAGATATTATAAAAAATAATCATCTTCAATATGGTATTGCCGCTTTTTGGAATGCATATAATCTGAATTTATTATTAAATGAAAATAGAATTATAGCAATTTTGTCTCAAGGAGAAATGTACCCATGGCTAACAAAAGATACATGGTATGACCGACCGATAGAATTTGCATTAACCAAAAAAGTTGTTACCGATACCGATATTACTCAATATCTACCAGAAGAAACTATAAAGAGTTTTGAAAAAGTAAAAAAAGAACTAGAAACTGAAGATTATAAAATTTTTATTTATGAAAAGCCCGTTTACCTTAAACACAATTTTTATAAAGGAATTGAATTGCCCACAACTATAAAGCGAAAAAATTATGATGACGGATCAATTGAAGCTAATCACACATCGGCTGGTTTCTTAACTTACGGTCCATATATAAATATGAAAAGAGGAAAATACAAAGCAATTATAAACTATGAATCCGTAGACGCAGACAATTCGTATTTCGAAATAACTAAAGATAATGGCGAAACTATTCTTAATCGTCAGAATTTACCTCAAAACGCAACACAAGCAGAAGTAGATTTTAAAATTAAATCAAAATATGATACATTGGAATTTAGAACATTTTACGCGGGGAAAGGTATTTTACGCGTAAATTCAATTAAAATCTGCCATGAATAAAAAATTCCGATTTACTGATATCCTGCATACGAGAACGCAAGCCGAATTGGAGCATCTTGTTTTAAATAGGGTAGCTACTTGCATGGTCAATATGTCTTTTAGAATTAATTATTAGTTGCTATTATAGGTTGCTTCATGAATAATTAAAAAACCTTACCTTATCTGAATTGCTACTCATCTAACAAGAAAATGGAATATTTAATGATGCGCCTTGATGTTTTACCTTGATTTGTTCTAGCGATAAGGTCATTATGTCGTCGTATATTTCCATAATTGCATCTTCCCGAAGAACGCTCACATCCAGCTCTGCTCGAGTTATATAATTTTTTAAACATTCACGTGCTGTTTGTATAAAATCTTCCATAAATTTATTATTGGTTAACATCACAACAATCCAATATTCCATGACGTGATATTTAAAAAACATATACTTAACGTCTTCAAAAACGCCAAACTGTTTCAAAAGATTTTCCTCTTTCTCCAATATTTTAAATATATCAAAAACATTTTCCTGCAAACAGTGTGAAATAGAGTTGGAATGTTGACGATAGAAATACAAATAGTTTTCCAATATATACTTATTTTCTGCCCGCAGATGCGCCTCCAGCGCAAACAATCTGTCTTCAAAAATTAATCCCTCGGCAAAACGAATATTATTTTGTCGCAACCACTCTGTTCGATAAATTTTATTCCAAATTAAGTCATCAGCCATATTTACATGAGGTTGGAAGCCGTAAAAATGTCCACCCCCGTAATCACCCCAATCGGTTACATGATACAAAACATAAATCCAGAAAGGGTTTCGGCAATCGGTATCAAAAAATCGCAAACCATTAAATTGAAATAAGTCAATTTGCTTTTCCTCTTTTTGAACAATGGCCGCAAATTTTTGATATAATGCCAATGAAACAAAATCATCAACATCCACCATTGACACATATTCTCCGCTGACTGCTTTCAATGCAACATTACGCGTTACACTAACACCTTGGTTTTCTTGCATTATGATTTTGAAGCGCTTATCTTTGGCGGCATACTGCTTTAATATTTCTCCCGAACCATCGGTCGATCCGTCATTTACACATATAAATTCAAGATTCTGATATGTTTGCAACACTAAAGAATCTAAACATCTGGCTAAATGCTTTTCTGCATTATACACCGGCATAATCACCGAAATTTTAATATCTTTTTGTTCAATTTTATATGACTGCGGCACAAACGGATCGGAAAAATGCCATTCAAACATCAATTCTCTTAAAGTATAAACAATAACTCTGGCCTTGAATAAACAATTATAAAACAAAACCGTTTCATCATTTGTAATAGTTTGTTCTGAAATCAAATTTTGTAAGAAATCACGCCGAATTAACTTTCCGAAAAACTCTCTGTCCGCCTTTTGCATGAAAGTTTTGCTCATTGCATCCGGCGTAAAATATCCCTCTGCATTCTGTAATGAAAAATCTTCAACAGAAACAGAAGACAGCGAATGAGCCTGAAAAAACAATTCATCCTTAAAAGCCAGAGGTGCATATACGAAATCAACATCTTCGCGGGAATTTGCCAATTCCAATAAATATTGCAGAAAAGCGGTTGCCATAACGGTAAACGGTCTGAAAAATATCACAAAATCTGCCGTTGCCGTTTCAACCGAAGCAGATAACCACGGTTGATCCTTTTCCAATGGCAATACCTTAATTCGTGAATCAAAAATCGCATAATTTTCCAACAATTTCAGATATTCACTGCCCTTTTCAACCGGACAAATAACTTCAACATCTTTTTCACTTTGAACCAACAACGCACTTAACAATTCATCAATATGATTTGCACGTTGTATTACGGGAATTATAACGGATACCTTAGCCATTCTTTTTACCTTATTTATGAGATTAGAGGATTTAATTTATGCCTCCGAAAATTAATCTTGCAACTGATATTCTCGTCTAAAACGTGGATTTTTACCGATTCGTGACAATACTTCATAGCTTATGGTACCGGCATCACGCGCAATATCATCTAACGTATAATCATCACAAATCAAATACCCCCAATCGCCAACCTTCAAATCTTCAATATCTGTCACATCACAAATCACATTATCCATAGATACACGACCGATAATGCGCGCCTCACTCATTCTGCCCTTATGCTTAAAATACACCTTTCCCACATTCGACAACGACCGCGGTAACCCGTCGCCATAGCCGATTGATACAATGGCTATTTTACGATTTGTACCGGCCCGATATGTGGCAGAATACCCCACGAACTCTCCCTTCGGTAAATCCGTTACTTGTAGCACCGGCGCTTTAACCGTGATAATATTTTCCATTTGATTCAATCTATATGGCGCTGTATTAATGCCATACATGGCCGCCCCAAGCCGCACCATATTACAACAAAATTCTTCACCTAAAAAAGCACCATCCGAGGCTGAAAGTGACGCCGGAACACCGGCAAAATATTTTTGCCGCAAACGATTAAATGTTTCCAACTGATGCTGATTCATAAAGTGATCTTTTTCGTCGGCACAAGCCAAATGACTCATAACCATACCGAATATTTTTAAATCTGCCGCACTGAGTTTTTTCAAATCATCTTCACGAAAGCCAAGGCGATTCAAACCGCTTTCAATTTGTATAACCGGTTGAATACCGGCAATTTTATGTTTCTTCCAAAAACCGAGCATTTCTGGTGAACTGATGACCGGAACCAACTGATATTGTTCAAATAAAGGTAAACTGTCTTCACCAATACCTTGCAGAACATAAATGCGCGCCCCCGGTACAAACGGCGCAATTTTTTCAGCTTCCACA
>JAZNQW010000151.1:0-9747 GCA_045590435.1 Alphaproteobacteria bacterium
AGCATTGGCCCATTCGGCGGCAACACAAAAAATTCAACTGGGTTTGGAAATTACGCAAGGTCTGGGTGCAGGGGCTCGTCCGGAAGTCGGTAAAATGGCGGCGGAGGAAGCCAAAGATAAAATAGCAGAAGCATTAGAAGGCGTGAATATGGTCTTTATTACGGCCGGTATGGGTGGCGGTACAGGTTCCGGCGCAGCACCGGTTGTGGCACACATTGCTAAAGAAAAAGGTATTTTAACCGTTGGCGTTGTGACTAAACCTTTCAGTTTTGAAGGCCGCAAACGTATGGAAATTGCCGAAGGTGCTTTAAGTACATTTACACAAGAAGTGGACAGCATTATCATTATTCCGAACCAAAATCTGTTCCGTGTGGCAAAAGAAAACACCACATTGGCCGACGCCTTTAAGATGGCTGATAATGTATTGTATTCCGGTGTGCGTTCAATTACCGATTTGATGATGATGCCGGGGTTGATTAACTTGGATTTTGCTGATGTGAAAAACATTATGCAAGACAAAGGTAAAGCCATTATGGGGACGGGTGAAGCCGAAGGTAAAGACAGAGCCAAAAAGGCCGCCAGCGGGGCATTGGCTAATCCGCTTTTGGATGATTGTTCTATGTTGGGTGCTAAAGGCGTTTTGATTAATATTACCGGAGGCACGGACATTACATTGCCGGAATTGGATGAGGCTGCCAATACCATTAAAGAAGCTGTTGGTGATGACGCCAATATTATTTTCGGTTCCAGTTTTGATGATACTCTGTCTGGTAAAATTCGCGTTTCTATCGTGGTGACGGGTATTAACGATAATCCGGTTGTTCCGGAAAGTAAACCGGTTCGTATGGCCGAGCCGTCACTGATTGATCAGAGTTATGACGATGTAACTTTTGTGCCGACCGTTACACCGGAATTACCGGTTGAAACATTTAAGCCGGCAGATACGGAAACGGCACCGCAACAAGAAGAACCTGAAGAAAATTTATTTGCAGACGAGAATTTTGACTTGAATGAAGAAGAATTGGTTGAACTGGATACGCCTGCAGAAAATGATGAATTAATGAATGATTTTTCCAGCTTGGATAAATCTGATGAATTTCCGGAAGTGCCGCAGGCATCAGCTTTATTTTCGGCAATTATGAAAAATAATAAAGAACCTGAAAATTCGGAAATTGATTTTGAATTTGACAGCGCTAAAAGTAAAGAAGATGATTTTTTTGCCAGTTCAACGGCAATAGAAAATATGCCGAGTGAAGAAGAACCGGAATTATTTAAAGATAATGATACATCAATTTTTAAGGATGCTAATCAAGACGAGACGGAAGAAATGGTTAATTTGGAAACACCGGATACCGCTTCTACTCGGCCGGCCTCTTTAATAGACCGCTTTATGGGTATTTCTTTGGCTCGCAAAAAGAATCATGAACAGGAAACGCGTCAGGAAGTCAAATTCAATGACGACTCCGAAATGATGAAAACCGGCACGGATGATGTGGATTTTTCAAGCGACGACTTGGATATTCCGGCATTCTTACGGCGTAAATAATTTTAATAAAATATGCATACTCAAAGGCAAGGCATTTTCGGATGCCTTGTTTTTTTATCTGTCGCATAACTGTGAAATAATGCTGTCTAAGACCAACATACCATCATAAGTGGCGCGAACAAAATCGGCCGATTCCTCCAATAATCCGAGTTCTATCAGCCTCTGCTTATGTGTTAAGTTGACAACATCGGCAAAATCCAATCCGCAAATTTGCTGAAATTGCAGTTTATTAATGCCTTTAGTCAGTCGTAATCCCATTAAGATCAACTCTTGTGCGCGCTCAATCGGGGTAAGAAATGTGTGTTCGAACGGGTAAACTGTCGCAACATGTGTGCCGTCCAAATAAAGTCGACCGTGTGCTGAAATGCCGATACCAAGATAATCTCCGCCTTGCCAATAAGTTAAATTATGAACGGACTGAAAACCGTTACGGGCAAAATTAGATACTTCATAATGTTGATATCCTTTGTCCTTCAGAAAATCGCGGGTAAAATTATACATTTGCACTGACTTTTCTTCATCTAAAGGTTGAATGTTTTTACGAGCGAAAACAGTGTTCGGTTCAATAGTCAGCTGATAAAGTGAAATATGCTGTAAACCATAGGAACAGATTTCTTCCAGCTCGGCTTGCCAACCATTCAGTTGCTGTTGCGGGCGAGCATAAATTAAGTCAACAGAATGATTGTGAAAGACTCGCACAACTTCTTCTATACAAGTACGCGCGACAGCCAGATTATGAGTGCGCCCCAAAAAATGTAAATCGTTTTCATTGAGAGCCTGCACCCCGAGTGATAAACGATTAATGCCGGCATTTTTTAGGTCGGTAAACATATTTTGATATCGACTGTTCGGATTCGCTTCCAAAGAAATTTCAACGTTACTCGCTATATGCCATTGTGAAGAGATAAATTCCAGAATACGGGACACCTGTTCAGGTTCCATAAGTGAAGGAGTGCCTCCACCGAAAAACACCGATCGAATGTGGCGTTCAGCGGTTAAATCATGATATTTTCGCAGAGCTTCAATATATTCATCCACGAGTTCGGTTTGATTAATACGCGGATTGACTTGTTTATAAAAATCACAGTAAGGACATTTGCTTTTGCAAAACGGCCAGTGAATATAAATGGCTAAATTTTGCGGCTGATACATTAAAATAAACCGCCTATTTGTTGTTTTATAGACGGATAGTCGGCCAAAATAACGCCGAGCCAAATCAAACCGGTTATGATAAAAGAGAGTAATACCAGCAAACTGCCGATATCCTTGGCTTTTTTTGAAAGTTCGTGATAATCATTTGAAATACGGTCAATAATTGTTTCAATGGCGGTATTAACCAATTCCATCAGCAGAATCAGTAATAATGCAGCCCAGAGCAAAAAATGATGTAAAACAGGCACATCAAGCCAAGCAGCTATACCACCGAAAATAAGGCAAAAGGCTAAATCTTGCCGGAAAGCGGCTTCACTTTTGAATGCGGCTACAAAGCCCTGATAAGAATACACAAAGGCTTTCATTATTCGTTTTATTCCGGTATCTGATGCTTTCATTAAAAAATCTCCTTCAGATGCAGAATAAACGATTTTTTTTCGGCGTCAATAGTTAATCAACCACGTTTTTTTGATTTATTAAAATAAAAGTGTTGAAATTTAGAAAAAAAAAGCTAATATATAGCCGTATGTTTAATAAGGAGAATTAATATGTCCAAAAACGATAGTGAGAATGGTATCAATTACGGATTGATTATTTTAATGGCTATTTTGGCAGCGGTTGTCAGTTCTTTTGTTACTTATAAAGCAACGGCCGGTAATGCGCAAAGAATTGCAGTGGTTGATTTACAGCGTGTGATTGTAGCGTCCAAAGATGTGGCCGCATTAAAAGTTACGCGTGATAATCAAATTCAAAGTTTGAAGATGATGGCTGATGACGCAAACAGTAAAATTAAAGAAGAAAAAGATGATGAGGCCCGTAAAAAGTTGTCTGAAGAATATTTAGCAAGAATTAATATGCAGAAAGAAAACTATGATAAGTTATATGCTTCGGCTTTACAGGCTTCGGATCAAAAATTAAACGATACCATTAAAGCTGTGGCACAAAAAGAAGGTTTGAATGTGGTTGTAAATAAGGCTTCGGTCATTGAAGGCGGAATTGATATTACGGATTCTGTTGTAGACTTAGTTAAATAATTTGCAATCAAATAAAAGAATACTTGTCGCCGGTTATAAAAAAACCGGCGATATTTTTACACTGTTGAAAAAAATAAATTTGATGTTATTTGTTTGAGAGCATAAGAGGCTGCAATTTTAACGATGCCGTATTGTGCAGATATATTGTAATCAGCAAGGAGAAAAACAAATGACGGAAGAAAAAGGATTTTGGACACATACCAAAGAAGGCACGGCCAAAATTTGGGATAAAACCAAAGTAATGACGGAAGAAGCGTGGGATGATGCCAAAAGAATAACGGAAGATGTTTGGAAAAGCACAAAAAAAACGGGAGAAACGGTAAAACACGCCATAAGCGGTGATGATCATAGCCATTCAGCCGAAAAAATATGTGCTGCCGAAAATTCGGATAAATCAAAGAAAAAAGCGGAGTCCGATAAAATGATGCCGCGCCGTTCTAATAAGCATTTGCAATAAATATCCGCCGAACCGCCACAGGAATGTTTGGGTGCTTATAAAGAATGGACCGATTCGGTAGAGGAAATTTAACAGTGTTTTTTGTATGCCTCTGACACGAGATGTCAGAGGCTGTTTTTGTTAGTATAAGCCATATTCAGGCGTTGACTTTTTCTTTTTTCATTTTACGATAGCGTCAAATGCAAGTTTTGAGGACGACAAACATGAAAAAAGCGGTTTTATGCGGAATATTGGTATTTTGCGGATTAGCTGTATCGGCTTTCAGTTGGTGGCCGTTCGGTGATGGAACGATTAAAGAAGCGGTAAACCCTATGTCGGAGAAAATGAGTTTACCACACGGTAATCGGCACAGCCAGTCATTTTATGCCGTTAAAAAAGAAATGTTGAATAAGATATATTATGATCATCGGCGCACGCTTTATTGCAACGCCGAATTTACGGCTCGTAAAAGAATTATAAAGCCGCGTGGTTTTAAATTACCGAATTTACAAAATACCGATTTTAAAGTATATGATATTACACCGGAAGAACTGCAGAGAAAGGCTGATAGTATGGAATGGGAGCATATTGTGCCGGCACAGAATTTCGGTAAAACTTTTGCAGAGTGGACTACCGGTCATAAGAATTGTATCGGTTCCAAAGGTTACCGTTTTAAGGGGAGACAATGTGCCGTTCAGGAAAGTGAGGCATTTCGCTATATGTATACGGATATGTATAATCTATATCCGGCAATCGGTGCAGTAAATTATTTGCGCGCCAATTTCAGTCCGACGCAATTTGAGCCGCGGCAAAAAAACACATTCGGCGCATGTGCCATGAAAATTGCCCGCAATAAAATGGAACCGCCGGATGAAGTGAAGGGGCTGATTGCCCGAACATATTTATATATGCAACAAACTTATCCGCGTTATAAAATAGGTGAGCCGGCCGAGAGTGTTTTGAAAGCATGGGCCAAACAATATCCTGTTACAAAATGGGAATGCACACGCGCATTTCGCATTGAAAAAGTGCAGGGAAATATCAATAAAATTGTAAAAAATGAATGTATAAAACAAGGAATTTACAACGATAATGGTGATAAATAATGTGGCTGATTTATGTAATACTTTCAAGTTTGTTCAGTGCCGCATATTATTTCGGTAATCAAATAGCCAAAGTTTCAGCCAATGTGTTTATGTTATATCGTGGAATGATACCGGTTCTGTTTTTATTGCCGTTTCTGCCATGGGTGCCCCCGATAGCGGCTTGGCAATTTTATGTGTTTTGTGCAGTGCAGGGCTGTGTAATTGCTTTTATAGATTGCCGCAATTATCAAGCCATGCAAAAATGGGGTGCGGAAGTTGTTTCGGCAATTCATCCGCTCGGTATCGGTGCTGTGTTCTTCTTATGGGGTTTATTAAATCCGTATCAGGCAGGGGCTTTATGTCTGCATCCATGGCGATTGCTAAGTGTTGTCTCCGCTTTAGGCTGTGTGATTTATGCAACCTCATCATTAAAGAAATCACCGCAAGTGAAGCAAGCGTTATATTTTTTGTTGCCATTTTTTATTTTTGTTGCCGTATGCGATAATTTGAATAAATTATGCATGAGTTATTTGCAAAAAGCGGAACTATTCGCCGGTTGTTACTATTATATTTTAATAACCGGCGCCGTAGTGACTGTAATTAATTTTATTATATATTTCCGTCGCGGAGAACATATTAAAACACTGTTTCAGCCGCATAATCTCAGATATGGTGCAATATTATTGCCTTTATTGGGTAGTATGGCGTTTAAGAATCTGGCTATGTTCTATGTATCAAATCCTTCATTTGTTTCAGCGACATTATATTTATATGTGTTGTGGATTATGGCGGCAACGCGTTTATTTCCGAAACTTCGAGTTGACGGGCAATATATGTATTTGAACCGCAAAAAAGTGCTTTTGTTGCTGGTTGCCGCATCAGCGTTGGTTATTATTGAAAAATAAAGTAAGTATACGATTAGGTTGTCAGCTGAAATTTTTTTTATCAGCATTCAATAATAAATCAACAACACGAAATGTTTCGTCGGAATTACGTCTTAATCGGTGATCGTAAATGGCCTGATAACGAATAGTCAGATTACGATCAATGAAAAAAGTGGCACGTTGAGCCATACCGTCGGTGCGCAGAACACCATAGGCTAAACTGGCCTGACGAGAGGTATCGGAAACAAGAGGAAATGAAACATTACCGATACCGCCTTGAGCATAAGGCAATTTGCGCCATGCCTGATGGGCTTGTACCGAATCAACACTGACGGCAACTAATTTAATGCCGAGATTTTTGAAATTATCGGCGGCTTGATTGAAGGCAATAATTTCCTCTGGACACAACGCAGAGAAATCGGCTCTGTAAAAAATTAACAACGCATAAGAATCAGCAATGTATTGAAAGAAGTTAAATGTTTCATCAATGCTGCCGTCAGCTAAAACAGCCGGTGCCTCGAAATTAAGCGCCTGCTCGCCGACACGGGCGTGATTATATTCATAAGCCGAGCGAACTTTACGAACAATGTGCGAAGTATAGCCATGTGCCATATTATTAGGATAAGAACAGCCGCAACGATCGTCATCAGAGCACTCGCAACGATTTTCATAATTATAATTCCAAGATTTTGATATTGCCATATTTAATCTCCTTTATCGGTTAACGAAAAGAATTTAAGAGGTATCTAATCAGATTCAATATAGCCGAAAAGATACTGCCGATAGAATGGCATGAAAGTGGCTTGAATTCAGAATTTTTAAAATTACAAGTAATTAAAAATAATTATTTTAAACAAAAATTGTAAAAAATATTGACAAACGGTTTTAAAGAGTTATATTAAACAAAATTCTAACTTACAAATTAACTGGGATGATGAGATGAAAGAAGCTAAAAAAAAGGCTTCTGGTGCTTTTTTACGCCAGAGCATAAAAGAAATGAACAACATTCAACAGGGTTTATATACGCAGGATAAACATAATAAGAAACTGGATTTGGAAGAAAAAGCCGATCACTACTTTAGCCTGTACTTGCGAGATGAATTGGAGATTGATCCTAAAGATTATGAAACATTTGCGGTTTACATTGATAAATTTGCAGATGTCGATAAAGAGGCGTTGTTTAATAAATTACAAGCAAAAGTCTCTTTTAATGTGCGTGAAAGTGTTGTGAAGAAACCACAACAAAGTTGGTGGCAAAAATTATGGCATAAAAAGAAATATCCATACTTGAATACAGCAAAACTAACAAAGAGAACTCGTCGCTTTGAAAAAATGCGTCAAATGATGGATGCGCGTGGTTTTCATGGAGCTAAATTGTCAAACCAGCTGCATGCAATGAGCCAAGATGCATTCACATATATTGAAGCATATAATCAGGGATTGTATACTCCGAAAGCGGAAGATGTGCCGGCTTTTACAAGTTATATCAAAACAATGGGGCAATTTTATAAAGGCAGTCCGGCTGAGCAGGCTGTGCAAAAACTGGAGACAGAAACGGCCAAAGTTGTATCAATGCCTGCACCGACATCCACCCCAACACCGAAACCGGCGAAAAAGCGCTCTTATATAAAGCGTGTAGCAGTTGCCGCAATGTTGATCGTTGGGTCTTGGTTGGGATTTGGTTCAGATTCAAGCAGCAACGACAAAACACCGTCTACGCCGCAACCGGCTCCGAAGTTTGTTAAATTGCCGACAGTGTCAAAATTTGCTATGCCGACACAAATGGATTATTCATTAGATCAGTTTATAAAATTACAGGCACAACAAACTCAAGATATTAAAACCGTTCAGATGGCATCGCAAAAAAATCAAACGGTTACGGTTGAAAAAACAATTTCATCAGAACAGCGAGCATGGAATAATTTTTATCAGAAGCGTTTAGCCGGATTTACTTCCGAAGCGCGTGCACAAGCAATGATTGATGGAATGCAAGAACTGACCCGTCAGGGAATTATTAATCTACCGCAAGACATCAGTGTGCAAAAATATTTGTATGCACAGGAAGTATATCGTCGTTACGGCTTCAAAACAATTTCTACTGAAATGAGTAACATGTTAAAGTCACCAAAGACTTTATCGGCTGAACAACAAGGTAAATTATTTGAGTATGTTCGCAAAGCCGGCAATAAGGGAGTTGGCGTTCGAAAAATGGCAGAAAGAATGCAACGCAATAACTTATGGCAGGTTAAGCAAAGTCGTCAACATCAAATAGTATAGACCTAACAACGTGATGCGATTATAAAACAATGAGCCTTGCCGGTTAAGTCAGCAGGGCTTTTTGTTTTAATAATATACCGGATTATTTTACGACAATATTTTTTTTCTCACTTTTTGCATTAACGTTGATAGCGGATAATTATCGAGTTCTTCCGGCGCAATAAAAAGGCCTTCGGTCGGCGGTCGATTTGCTGTGGCAAGCATAATTTTCAGTGTCATTTTGATGTGTGTGAAAATATGGGTTACCTTTTTTTGGCTGTCTGTGATATCGGAAACCCATTCCGGCATCAGTTCGCTCCACGGAAATTCATATAAACCATGCAACAAACCTTTTTCGGTGCGTTTACGAATGTAAATTTGTCCTTTGGTGTTGCGAATAATAAAAACGAAACCGTTGTATTCTTTTTTGGAGGCAGAACGACGTGCGGGAATTTGCTCAATATCGTCATGACCGACTGAACTACAATATTTTTGCCATGGACACTGAAGGCAAAGCGGCTTTTTCGGTGTGCAAATGGTTGCGCCCAAATCCATAATAGCTGAAGCATAGTCAGCAGGGTAGGTTTGGGAAGTCAAAGTAGCGGCGTAGGCATGAATTTGCGGTTGAATTTCATCAAGCGGTTGCGTTAAGCCGAACATTCGACACATAATACGCATCACATTACCGTCGACAACGGTTTGCGGTTGATTGAATGCCAAAGCGAGAAAACTGGCCGTCATATAAGGACCGAATCCTTTAAGTTTAGAAATTTCGGCCGGTGTTTGCGGAAAATGACCACCATATATTTGATAAATGGTTTGTGCAGTGTGTAATAAAGCGCGGGCACGCGAATAATAGCCCAAACCTTGCCAATATTGCGCCACTTCATCATCTGTAGCTGAGGCCAAATCTTGTAGGGTTGGAAAGCGTTGCATAAAACGCTCAAAATAAGGGATAACCGTTTTAACGGTGGTCTGTTGCAACATCATTTCCGAAACAAAAACAGCATAAGGATTAGGGTGAGCGCCGCCTTTGTGCCGCCACGGCAAGTCACGACCGTTTTGTGCAAACCAATCTAAAAGCAGTTTTGTGAGTTGTTGATTTTCCATAAGCACAATATAGAATGTTTTGGCGGAAAGTCTAATCAAATTTGAGAAAAAATCACAACAGATAAAATTTCACTTGCATTTGGTAAAAATATTTGGTATCTATAATTCCGTTAAAATAACCTTGAGGTTATAGCTCAGCTGGGCGCGAGGATAAAAAATGTCCGGTGGACAATTTTTACCGCAAGCGGCGAAGTTTTGTTAATGAGTGAGTGAAGCGAAAGCAAGCGTGACGAATTTACAAAAC
>JAZNQW010000152.1:0-2175 GCA_045590435.1 Alphaproteobacteria bacterium
TAAAAAAGTGATGGCGGCATTTTTTCGATCATTCTCACTGCGAAATTTACCGTATCGTTCCATATAGCGCATCACTGCCGGAATAACACCGGCCGAACCCATAGTTGGTGCAGTAACCATACGCCCGCCACAAGCATTTTCTTCCGCCACGGCAAACGCCCAAATATTAATCCAATCAAGTGCAGTCAATGAATCCGTAGCATTACTGTCGAATCGCGCCTTCAGACGTTCATACATTGTTTTAGCATGGCGCTTAACCTTCAAATTGCCCGGCAACACGCCTTCTTTTTGCATACCGATATCAATATTCTGTTGCATTATGTTTGCCAATTTTAAGATATTTTGTGTTACCGAAAATTTTTTCGGGCGAATATAGTTTTCATTTTTAAGAACAATTTCCGTGATGGTCATTTTGTTGCGTTCGCAAAGTTGCATCAAGTCGTTGCAACTATCAAACAAATACGGCACATCAAACGGCTTACGATCAATGCGTTGTAGTATTTCGTCTTGCCGTGCAATCGTGCCGCCTCCAACCGAAAAATAGGTTTCTTCCAGCAAAATCTTCCCGTTTTTATCCAACGCACAAAACTTCATGCCATTGGCATGTTCCGGTAAAAAGACTTTCTTTTCCAGCGTAAAATCGTCGGCAAATGAAAAATCTATTTCACGTTCTCCGCCCGCATTTAACTTTCCGTACGCCTTGACTTGTCCGATATAATCAATCTCCGGATTCATATTTTCGGCCCGTAACCCCATCAAACCATACACCACCGCATTTAAGGTACCGTGTCCGATACCAGTTAACGCCAATGAGCCGTAAAGCGTTGTTTTAAGCCGTTGCACGGACGACAACAAATTTTGCTCTTTCAAATTATCTACAAATCGCGTCGCCGCTTTCATCGGCCCCACTGTATGCGAGCTTGACGGACCGATACCGACGGCAAAAATTTCAAACAAACTGTAATACATCTTTATCTTTTTATGCCTCTTCTTGCAAAAATTGCTTTATTTCTTTTTGAACCAACTTGAATAGTGCTGCGGTTGAATGTCCATATCCGGCATTTAATACCATTTTAGAGTTCGGCATAGCTTTGTGTAATTCCCATGCTTGCTGCGGCGGGCAACAAAAATCCATGCGATTATGCACAATCAATGTCGGAATACGCTTAATTCTATCAATACGCGACAAAATCTGATTATCGCTCAAAAAATATTTGTTTTGCTCGTAATAGAACGCCACCCGCGCCGCTTTCAAATCTGCCTCATTTAATTCAATTTGCGGCTCAAACTTTGGCGAAATCTGCCCCAGCATATATTCGTAACTTCCCAGATAGCTTAAGGCTTTCAAATTCTCTTTCGGCTTATTGGAAAATAATAATCGTCGATATGCCGGATATATGTCATCATTTTTCACTTCGGCACGCATTTGATCCCATAAATCCGGATAGAAACGCTCACTTTCACGACTTACCCATGCCGTATCATAAGGCCTGGCCAAGAACACCGAAGTAACAATAATTTTTTGCACCATCTGCGAATATTTTTCGGCAAACAACAAAGCCATTGTTGAACCCCAAGATGGGCCATGCACAATCACTTTTTGTGTTATATTCATGGCTTGCAACACACGAGAAGCATCATTTAATAATGCCTCTGTATTATTGTGAAACAGCGAATCATGGGCAATCGATTGTCCGCAACCTCGTTGATCAAACTGAATAAAACAATAGCGTTTCTTATCAAACAATCGTGCATATTTCGGTCGCGACGAACCACCCGGCCCACCGTGAAAAGACAGTACAGGTATGCCCTGCGGATTACCGAAAGCACGATAGTAAACCGTATGTCCGTCTTCCGGCGGCAAAAAATCTTCCAGAAACGGCTTAGGTTCACGCTTAAACAAATTCCATATCATCCGTATTCCTTTCTGTTACTCTCAATATAGCGCAAAGCCGCTGACTTACAACAGCAAAACGCATCCATCAACAGAAAAGCATTTTACAAAAATCCGCAATTACCGGCATGCACATATTTCAGATGTTTTTTTGCTGTTTCACACAGTTGTTTAATTGTTTCCACCGGCGTTGCCTCAATAGTGCTTTTATAACGTGGAAAATAGCGGCTGATATGCAGCGGAATTTCCGGCGATAAAGAGGCCAACCAAGCCGCTTCTGC
>JAZNQW010000153.1:0-4291 GCA_045590435.1 Alphaproteobacteria bacterium
CCCGATACTCATCAATGATTTTTTTGCTTTTAAAATTCATTTGTACACCACCCCAAATTTCATACCGCTTCAGTATACCACTTTTTCGAAAAAATTGCATTAAATATTCATAAAATGACCCTTATTAAAAAATCAATAATGCAGAAGATATATTACTTTAGATATAGAAACCACTCATCACGGCACAGCACACATTCACGTCCTCACACCACACACATCCTCCGTCACACCACACCTCGTTCTGTCATTACCTAACCTCATCTTCCTGTCATTACCCGACTCTTTATTATTCTGTCATTACCCGGCTCCGACCGGGTAATCTCATTCCTCTTCCTCTGTCATGCTGAGCGTTCCACCGGAACGCGTGGGCATCTCCGAACTTTAGTTCGGCAAAAAAAGTCATCCTCGCACTTTTTTCTCCTGTCATCCTCGCACTTTTTTCTCCTGTCATCCTCGCACTTTTTTCTCCTGCCATCCTCGCACTTGATGCGAGGATCTCTTCCCTCTTACTGTCATTACCCGACTCCATTCCCCTGTCATTACCCGACAGACTGCGTGCTGCTACGCAGTGGATCGGGTAATCTCATTCCACTCCCTTCGCCACACACCTATACTGTCATGCCGGACTTAATCCGGCATCCCTGTGGCATCTCTGTGCAATTCTGCAAATGAATCCGTTATTCTTCAAAACCGATAATTGTGCGCCGTCCAACTCTATCCGGTGCCGAAACCACACCTTCGTCTTCCATACGCTCAATCAGCATGGCGGCCCGATTATACCCCAAACGCAACTTTCGCTGAATATAGCTGGTAGAAGCCTTCTTATCGTTGCGCACAATTTCCACCGCCTGCCGATACAGTTCATCATCACTACCGCCACCGACTCCGGCCATTTCGCCCTTATCGAACACTGGGCCGCTGTCCTTATTATTAAGTTCTCCTTCGGTCACATCTGTCACATATTGCGGCTCACCTTGCGATTTTACAAATTCAACAATATTTTCAACTTCACTGTCTTTCACAAAACAACCGTGAACACGCACCGGCCGCAACCCTGACGGCATATACAGCATATCACCCATACCCAAAAGCTGTTCGGCACCCTGTTCTCCCAGAATAGTCCGACTGTCAATCTTAGTTGTTACGTGAAAACTGATTCGACTCGGGAAATTCGACTTAATTGTGCCGGTAATTACATCAACCGACGGTCGTTGCGTCGACATAATCAAATGAATTCCGGCCGCCCGCGCCATTTGCGCCAACCGCTGAATCGCCGCTTCTACTTCCTTACCGGCCACTAACATTAAATCGGCCATTTCATCAACCACAATAACAATATACGGCATCGGCGACGTATCAATAATTTGTTCCTCATAAATCGGACGTCCGGTTTCCTTATCAAAACCGGTTTGAATTGTCTTTTTAATTTCCTTGCCCGACTTTTGCATATCGCTGACTTTTTGATTATAGCCGGCAATATTCCGCACATTTAACAGCGACATAGCCCGATAACGATTTTCCATCTCGCGCACGGCCCATTTAAGACCCACCACTGCTTTTGCCGGATCGGTAATCACCGGCGTCAATAAGTGCGGAATCCCGTTATACATTGAAAATTCAAGCTGTTTCGGGTCAATCATAATAAATTTGCATTGATCCGGCGTCATTCGATATAACAGCGATAAAATCATAGAATTAACACCAACGGACTTACCAGAACCGGTCGTTCCGGCCACCAATAAGTGCGGCATTTTACTTAAATCGGCATAAATGTGCTGTCCGCCGATATCCTTACCCAATGCCACATTCAAAATATTCTTACTCTTTTTGAACTCTTCATCCTCAAACAACTCGCGCAACCACACTGTCTCGCGCTGAGCATTCGGCAGTTCTATACCTATGGTATTTGATCCGCTCACCACCGCCATGCGCACCGAAGCTACCGCCATTGAACGGGCAATATCATCTGAAAGACCGATAACGCGCGCCGTTCTGGTTCCCGGTGCCGGTTCTAGTTCATACAGTGTAACCACAGGTCCCGGACGCACTTTAACTATCTTACCATGAATACCAAAGTCATTAAGCACGGTTTCCAACTTGGCTGCATTGGCTTTCAAAGTTTCCTCGTCATACTCAGCCACCGTATCATTCTGCGGAATCGTCAATAAATTAATATCCGGTAACACATATTCCGCATAGCTTTTAACAGATGTTTGAGTTACGGTCGACGTTTTCGCTACTTCTGATGCATTCTTTACGTCTTGCTCTCTCGGCGCTTGCCCTTCGGCCGGAATTTGTGCTTGTAAATTGTGCGCCGCATGTGTTTGCGCCGCTGTCTGCGGCACAGTCAACAAATCTTCTTCCGCCGAAACCGCCGCTTTCGATTCGGACTTCTTATCCGTTGATTTAACCGCGCTGAACGCCTTAACCCCTTCGGTTTGATAAATATCCTGCGGCGAAATCTTTTTTGACGGCTTTTTTACATTCTGATTGGCAATATCCCCTTCCGCCATAAAATCAAAAGTAGGATTAAAGCTGGTTTTCTTAAACGTATGTTCCACCGATTCTTCTTTAATTGCCAAATTACCTAAAGTCGGCTTGGCACTGTTTTGCGGCATTTCAATCGTCAAGTCGTTATGCGCCGTTATGCCTGCCGGTGTATTAATCACAATTTGCGGTGCCGTAGCCTGTTCAACCGGAGCCGACACAGAATCAAATGATGGCGTCGCCGCGGCAGACGAACCAAACGCCGGCTCACGCCGCACCCGTAAACGCGGCTTTGATAAATCCTGCATTTTAGACTGCAAATAGCGCGGATTAAGTTCTTTAAACTCCTTATACTCGCGAATATTGGCCAGTTTCTTTATTCCGCTGACCAACATCTGACCGCACCACTCAAATATACGCCACAAACCCTTTGCCCAACTTGCCCAACGCTTAATTGTAATACCGGCCGCAAAATTAAACGCTAAAATACTCACAAATAAAATAATTCCTTCCAATAACAACGTATTATACGGCACTTGCAACATATTGATATATGTATTGAGCGGTCGGCTCAGCGAACGGCTCCAATCGCCGGTTAAATTCGGCAACCCCATATTTCCCAAATAAGAACGGCAAGTTAAATCGATAAAACAAGCAAAACTCAAAATTCCGACAATCCAAGCAAAAATCCGCGCTTTGTATTCGGCAAAAGCCTGAAAACGAATAAGACTAATGCCCCAAAACACCGGCACCAAAAGAAAAACCATCAGCGACAAACCGAATGTGCTTAAAATAATATTGGCGCTATATGAACCGAAAGATCCCAAAAAATTATGCACTTCACCGTCTGTCACCTTATTAAACGAAGGATCACCGGCATCATAACCCAGTAAACTAATCAGCATTAACACCGGCACAACCACAAGAATAATCCCGGTCACACCGCATAATAAAACCTTCCACAACGACTTTTTCTGTTTTTTTGTTTTTCTTTTTGCCATTATCCGCCTCAAAAACTCATCTTTTAAAACAATGTTATTATATACTCAAATGTTCAAAATTTTATTAATATTCAGCGGTTTTGTTAATAAAAAAAGGGGATTTTCTTGACTTTTGAAGCAAAAAGATTATAAGAGGCGCAAGGGAGGATTTTTTAATGAAATATGCTTTTGTGTTTCCGGGACAAGGCTCACAATTTGTGGGAATGGGAAAGGAATTGGCGCAAAATTTTGCGACCGCACGCGAGGTTTTTCAAGAAGTAAATGATGCTTTAGACCAGAATTTATTCAAAATAATGACTGAAGGTCCGGACGCCGAACTAACCATGACGGCAAATGCACAACCGGCACTAATGGCTTTTTCAATGGCTGTAGTGCGCGTTTTGGAAAAAGATTTCGGCATCAACCTGAAAGATAAGGCGGCATTCGTTGCCGGTCACTCATTAGGTGAATATTCGGCAGCCTGCACCGCCGGTGTGTTTTCACTGACAGATACCGCCAAATTATTGAGAATACGCGGCCAAGCCATGCAAAATGCCGTGCCTCTTGGCAAAGGCGGCATGGCTGCGGTTATCGGCTTATCATATAAAGACGTGGGTGCCTTGGTTGAGGCATGCACCAACGGCAAAGACATTTGTGTTGCCGCAAATGATAACTCTGATGGTCAAGTCGTTTTATCGGGTGCCATGACCGCTATTGATCGCGCAGTAGAAATAGCTCCTGAATTCGGCGCTCGTAAGTGCGTTAAACTGGCAGTCAGCGCACCGTTTCACAGCCCGATGATGGCACCGGCCGCTGATGTTATG
>JAZNQW010000154.1:0-9500 GCA_045590435.1 Alphaproteobacteria bacterium
ACCGCCGATAACCACACAAACCTGCACACCCAAATCATGCACCCGCTTGATTTCGTCAGCCAGTTTGCGTGTTACACTCATATCAATACCGGTTTTATCATCACCGGCCATGCCTTCTCCGGAGAGCTTAAGCAATACTCTATTGAATTTAGGTGTCATTTCTCCTCACAATTCTTTAATCTATATGTATGTTAATCATTTTATTTGTCTTGTCATCAATATTTTTAACGTTTTCAGCAGATTTTTTGGGATATAAAAATTTAAGTTGAAAAAAAATCCAAACGGGCATAAAAGAAACATAAATATTATCATCTCGGCAAAATACAACGGAGGTAAAAATGATTTTGTTACTGACACTATGTGCACTTGGCGGTTATTTGGCTGGTTCAATACCTTTCGGTTTGGTTTTGTGTTATTTGGCCGGATACGGAGATATTCGTAAAATCGGCTCCGGTAACATAGGCGCCACAAATGTTTTGCGCACCGGAAATAAATGGCTGGCTTTGCTAACAGTTATTTTGGATGCCTTGAAAGCCGGTTTGGCCGCTTTAATTGCATATAAAATTGCGCCAAATCTTGATATTGCCGAATTTGCCGGTGAGCCGCTTAATTTAAAGGATTTGGCTTCACTGGTTGCCGGTACATGCGGTGTTTTGGGGCATAATTTCCCGATTTGGCTCAAGTTCAAAGGTGGCAAGGGTGTTGCCTCTGCTTTTGGTTTTATATTAATGACACAGCCGCTTGTGGCTTTAATTGCGTTGCTTATATGGCTTATTATGGCCTTTACGTTTCGTTATTCTTCACTTTCAGCACTTACTGCCGCCGCAGCTATGCCGATTATTGCCTTTTTCATGTGTCCGCCGATTTATGCCGTGTTCTATACCGGTTTGGCTCTTTTGGTTATTGTGCGTCATCATGCCAATATCAGTCGGTTATTGAAAGGTAATGAAAGCAAAATCAGCTTTAAGAAAAAGAGTTAACAGTGTCGGATTTGATTGAAATTATCCAACTTATTAACAGCGACGGTATCGGGCCGGTTTCGTTTTATAAATTGGTTCGCCAATATGGAGGCATATCTGAAGCCTTAGCGCAAGTGGCGCAAAAAAAGAAAATATTTTCCCGCACGGCGGCTGAAGACGAAATAGCCAAAGCTGAAAAAATCGGTGCTGAAATTATGGCTTATACCGATTCCGATTACCCTGAAAATCTGCGCCAACTTAATGATGCTCCGCCGGTTTTATACGCATACGGCAATACGTCACTTTTACATTATCCGGTCAGCGTTTCCGTGGTTGGAGCACGCAACGCCTCAATCGGCGGTCGTAAAATGGCTTCGCGCATTGCTTATGATTTAACCGAACAAGACGTATTAATTATTTCCGGTATGGCTGTTGGTATAGATAGTGCCGCTCACAAAGGTGCGCTTTATGCCAAAAATCAACATGGTCCGACAATTGCTGTTTTAGGCACCGGCGTTAATGAAATTTATCCGCCGGAAAATCGCAGCCTTTATGAGCAGATATTAAATCAGGGCTTAATTATATCGGAATTTGCTTTAGGTGCCAAAGCGCAGGTTTCAAATTTTCCGCGCCGTAATCGCATTATAGCTGCATTATCGGCCGGCACTTTGGTGGTGGAGGCCGGTTTGCATTCGGGTTCACTGATTACCGCCAAACAGGCGTTAGAACAGGGTAAAGAAATTTTTGCCGTTCCCGGTTCGCCAATGGAAAGTTGCTCGGCCGGCCCAAATCAATTAATAAAAGACGGTGCCGTATTAACAGAGAGTGCGAACGATATACTTAATACATTAAGTATTACCCAGAATCGGCAAATAAAAAATTATCAACTTGAGTTGAAGGGACTTGACAAACCAAAAAATAATGTAAATATTTCAGAGCAGAAAATACAAACGTCGGCCCCGATACCGAGCACGAAAACAACAGGTCCGAGCGCGCCACTGCTGAATTTAATCAGCTATGAAGGTGTGGATACGGACGAATTATTACTCAGTAGCGGACTGGAACAGGCTGAATTTTTCATGCAGATTCTGGATTTGGAATTTGCCGGAAAAATTGTCCGTTTGGCCGGTAATAAAATAGGACGAGTGAAATAGGATTTGCAGAATGAAATTAGTTGTTGTTGAATCTCCGGCAAAAGCCAAAACAATCAATAAATATCTGGGCAGCGACTATAAAGTTTTGGCCAGTTACGGCCATATTCGCGATTTGCCGAGCAAAGACGGCTCGGTTGACCCGGATAAAGATTTTGCCATGACGTGGGAATTCAGTGCCGCCGGTCGCAAGCATTTGAGCGATATTTCGGCCGCACTTAAAGATTGTGACACACTGATTCTCGCCTCCGACCCGGATAGAGAAGGAGAGGCTATTGCATGGCATATCTTAGAAGAATTGAAAGCTAAAAAACAACTCAACGGTAAAAAAATTCAACGTGTGGTTTTTCACGAAATTACCAAATCGGCTGTTAAAGAAGGTATAGAAAATCCGCGTGAAATTGATCAGGATTTAGTCAGTGCTTATATGGCTCGTCGTGCATTGGACTACCTTGTGGGATTCACTTTGTCTCCGGTGTTGTGGCGCAAATTGCCGGGATCTAAATCGGCAGGCCGCGTACAATCTGTGGCCCTAAGACTGATTTGCGAACGAGAAAATGAAATTGAAAAGTTTAAACCGGAAGAATATTGGACCATTGACGTTGATTTAATTACTCAGTCTAAAGCTCACATGCTGACGCACTTAATAAAACTCGACGGCAAAAAATTGGCCAAATTTACCATTAACAGCGAAGAAAAAGCACTTGATGCCAAGGCCAAGATTGAGGCGCAAAATTTCAGTATTGATAATGTGGAACGCAAAAAAGCCAGCCGCTATCCGGCACCGCCGTTCACTACGTCGACTTTGCAACAAGAAGCATCACGCAAACTGCGGTTTTCAGCCAAAAAAACCATGCAAGTGGCACAGAAACTGTATGAAGACGGCTTTATCACTTATATGCGTACCGACGCCGTTAATCTTTCTAAGGACGCTATAAAGGCCTGTCGCGAGGCCATAGAAAAATATTTTGGCGAGGCTTATTTACCGAAAACGCCGAAAGAGTATAAGAACAAAACCAAAAATGCCCAAGAAGCGCACGAGGCCATTCGTCCGTCTGACGTTTTGAACACGCCGAAGAAAATGGAACAAAAGCTCGATAGTGATGCTCATAAACTTTATGAATTAATTTGGAAACGTACTGTGGCTTGCCAAATGAATCCGGCAGTTTTGGATAAAGTTGTGGTAGATGCCGCTTCAAATGATAAACAAATTTTGTTGCGCGCCACCGGTCAGGTTATTCGTTTTGACGGCTTTTTGAAATTGTATCAGGAAAGCAAAGACGACAATGACGAAGATGATGATAACATTATTCTGCCGAATGTTGAACAAGGTGAAGCGGTTGAAAAAGGCGAAATTAAACCGGCACAACATTTTACCACGCCGCCGCCGCGTTTTACCGAAGCCACACTTGTTAAAAAGCTGGAAGAACTCGGTATAGGTCGCCCGTCAACTTATGCCAATATTATTGCCGTTTTGCAGGAACGCAAATATGTGAAAATAGATAAAATGCGGTTTATTCCGGAAGATCGCGGCCGTATTGTAACGGTATTTTTGGAAAACTTCTTCAAGAAATATGTGGAATATGATTTTACGGCGCAAATGGAAGAATATCTGGATGATATTTCATCGGGCAATATGGAATGGAAAAAGCTGCTTGGCAGCTTCTGGGCGAAATTTATTAAAACCGTTGACAGCGTTCAGCCGTTGCAACTGACTGAAGTGATTAATCGCGTTGATGAGGCGTTGTCGGCGCACCTTTTCCCGCCGCACGAAGACGGTTCCGATCCGCGCACTTGCCCGTCTTGCGGTAAGGGTCGACTCAGTATTAAATTCGGTAAATTCGGTGCTTTTTTAGGATGTTCAAACTATCCGGAATGCGGTTATACCAAGCCTTTAGCCGATACTCATGAGGAAGAAGAAAAAGAAGATTCTCATGTTAAAACAACAAACCCTGAGGACAAGATTATGTGCCGGCAGAACGGGGTTAACGTATACCTGAAAAAAGGTCCTTACGGCTATTATGTGCAACTTGGCGAAGATGCTACGGCTACCACGGAAAAGCCGAAACGTGTTGCTTTGCCGAAGTTTGTGAAGCCGGAAGAATTAACGGCAGAACAAGCTGAAATTTTAGTTTCTTTACCGCGTCAACTCGGAAACGGTATTGAGGTGAATATCGGTAAATTCGGACAATATGTGAAACAAGGCGGTAAATCAAAATCGCTTTCAGGTGCCGATAATATTTTTAATATAACAGCGGAACGTGCCGAAGAATTATTGCAAAATGCCGTATCTAAGCCGGAACCGAAGGTTTTGGGTAAACATCCGCAAACCAAAGAAGATATTATTTTAAGCAAAGGCCGCTATGGTATGTATTTGAAATGCGGCAAAAATAATTACGCCATTCCAAAGGGTTATGCGCCAAGCAGCCTTACCGAAGAAGATGCCGTGAAAATTGTTATGGCCAAAAAATAGCGGAAAGAGCACATAATTTGCTTGCAAAATCAGAAATATGCGATTATACCTTTGACAAAGTGAAAAATTTGAGGTTTTTTATAAATGAGTAAAGAAGAGTTATTGGAATTAACCGGTGAAGTTATTGAAAAACTGCCAAACGCCATGTTTCGCGTTAAGCTGGAAAACGGGGTGGAAATTTTGGCACACACAGCCGGTAAAATGCGCAAGTTTCGCATTCGCGTAATGGTTGGCGATAAAGTGGATATTGAAATGACGCCTTACGATTTAACCAAAGGGCGTATTACGTTTCGTCACAAAGATTAAAACACTAAGCTGCCGTTTGGCAGCTTTTTTATATTACAATAACTGATATTTCGGCAAACAAATAAAAAATTTTTGTTTCCTCTTGCGACAGGCGTTTCTAATTCCCATATATACTTTAGTGCAAAAACAACGCCTGATATCAAATCGACGTTTATTGAATAAATAATGGGAGAATAGAAATATGAGCCGTAAACAAAAGTTTAAAACCGAAGTCAGCCAATTGCTTGATATCGTTATTAACTCGCTTTATTCCGAAAAATTTATTTTTCTGCGCGAGTTGATTTCCAATGCCAGCGATGCTTGCGATAAATTGCGTTATTATGCGCTGATGAATCCGGGCGTTGCCAAAGACAACGGCGAATTTAAAATCACAATCACCCCGAATGCCGAAGAAAATACCTTAACCATCAGCGATAACGGAATCGGTATGAACAAAGATGATTTAATCAATCATCTGGGAACAATCGCCAAATCCGGAACGGCTGATTTCGTAAAAAATGCCAAAGATAACGGCTCTATCGTAGACTTAATCGGCAAGTTCGGCGTTGGTTTTTATTCCGCCTTTATGGTTGCCGGCAAAGTAGAAGTAACCACCAAACGCGCCGGCGAAGAACAGGCTTATAAGTGGATTTCAGACGGCGTTGACGGTTTTGAAATAGAAGAAGCTGAGCGCGAAAAGTTCGGTACCGATATCAAGCTTTATTTAAAAGAAGACGGCAAAGATTATACCGATACCATTTATTTGCGCCATGTTATTCGCACTTATTCCGACCATATCGGTTATCCGATTGTTTTGGATTTAGGCAAAGCCGGCGAAGAAACCGTTAATACCGGTTCGGCATTGTGGACCAAGAATAAGGCTGAAATTACCGACGAACAATATAATGAATTTTATCACCATATTTCGCGCAATTTTGATACACCGTGGATGCGTTTGCATTTCAAGGCCGAGGGCAGTATCGAATATACCGGCTTGTTATATATTCCGTCGGAAGCGCCGTATGATTTGTTTCAGCCGGATCGCCAACAAAGCCTTAAGCTGTATGTAAATCGCGTCTTTATTTCTGACAAGATAGATGATTTAATGCCGGCATATTTACGCTTTGTCAAAGGTATTATCGACAGCGCCGATTTGCCGCTCAATATTTCGCGTGAAATGCTGCAACAAAATGCGTTGATTGCCAAGATTAAAAACGGCACGGTATCGCGCATTTTAAAAGAGCTCAAAAAACGCAGTGAAGATTATGATGACTATATGAAGTTTTGGAAGACTTTCGGTATAGCCTTTAAAGAAGGTATTTACGAAGATGTTTCGAATCGAGCCGAAGTCGCCGAATTATCACGTTTTTATTCCACCAATGATACTGAGCGTTTAACCTCCTTAGATGAATATATTTCACGCTTAAAAGAGGATCAGAAAAATATTTATTACATCACCGGTGATGATGTGGCAACCTTACGCAACAACCCGCAACTGGAAGCCTTCAAAGCTAAAGGCATAGAGGTTTTATTGCTTGTTGATCCGATTGATGAGTTTTGGGTACAAATTCTGACAAATTATAAGGGGTATCCGCTGAAACACGTATCGCAGGCCGAGGAAGATTTACAGATGGAACGCGATGCTCCGCGCGCCGATGAAGGCAGTTTGAAACGCTTAACCGATTTTATGGCCGAACTGTTTAAGAATGATGTCGGCAAAGTGGTGGCAACCGAAAAACTGACCAAAAGTCCGGTCAGCCTAACGGTTGAAAACGGACAAATGAGTATTCATTTGGAACGCTTAATGCGTAACCACCAACAGCAAACAGCCTTTGCCAGTACGCGAATATTGGAAGTCAATCCGTATCATCCGCTGATTATTCGTTTGGCCGACAGTATGTTTGATCCGCAACAAAGAGACAGAATTGAAGAAATTTGCAAACTGTTGCTTGATCAAGCCAAAATTGCTGAGGGCGAGGCCATTGCCGACAGTTCATTCTTTAGTGAAAAACTGAGTGAATATATTATGCAGGGTTGGCAAAAAAGCGCCTGATAAACTTATGTTCACAAAAAAACGCCGGCTTTATTAACCGGCGTTTTTCGTTTCAAAGATTATTATTCAGCCATATCCATTTGGCAATTCTTCTGTAAAAATTCGGCTTCGGCACGCGGATTAAAATCATTCATATTCGGAATAGCATCCCCCATATTTTCGGCAGCCGGAATGACCATAGACTCCAAAATGCTTTCATATTGTTGCAATTGACTGGCTGAAAAATTGCACTTTATGTTAATATTCATTTCCGGCATATTTTCCACCGCTTCGCGCAACTCCGCCGGCATGTCTTTGCCGATAATAGCACTCATATCCTGTGCTTTTTGTATAATTTCTTCTTCAAAAGCACAAGCGTTTCCTTGCTGACCGACAATGCGCCGAGTAATAGTGGTCGGGCCGGTCGCTTGCGTATCGGAATATGGGCTACAATTGCGTAAATGTGCGCGAAGGCCTTTAGTCATATCAACTTCAGAGCGGAAATATTTGCACTTTTCCTCATCCATCATCATGCTCATGGCCAATTGCCATTTCTCATTTTTCATCATCTTTTGTGTGCCTTCAGGTGTATATTCCATATTTTTTAATACATACCGCAACGCCGGCACATACATGGCAATATCTTCATCTGAAAAATGACAACGTTGTATTGAATTAATATTCGTCATTTCGCTATACATTTCCACTTCACACTCGCCGTCGGCATTTCGACCTTTAATGGTATATGTTACATTCATATCAAAATCCATAAAATCGGTATTTTTATCTTCGGTATACGGCGAGCATTTTTCCAAATGGTTCACAAATTCCTCTGAAATTTGAATTGGTTGCATGGAACTTGAAAAATCAAACATCTGTGCGCCGGCGCTTAATGGCATCATTAAACATACGGCAAAAAATATTTTCTTCATTACATTACTCCTTGTTTACTTTAATTAATTCTTTTTGTTGTTCACATTTTTCAGAAACAAAATCAATCTCGGCAGCCGGATCAAAACTATCCTCGTCGATTTCATTATCATCATCACTGTCATAAGCAGGCACAATCATTTTTTCTTGTGCTCTAATCAGTTGCATACGCATATTGTTATCTAAAACACAATCAAAAGTCATTTTCATATCATCCAAATCAGTCAGTAATTTTTTAAATTCTTCGTCTTTTCCCCGATATTCCTCAACGCGCGGCGCTCTTTTCCAATATTCTAAAACATAATGGCATTTATCTTTTTCCTGCCCGATAATACGCCGCACAAATTCGGTTCGACCGGCTTTGAATGTTTCCGTAAAAGGTGAACAATTGGCCAAGTGATCCCGAACATTTTTCGTTGAATCAATTTCCGCGTGTTGTGTGCGGCAATTAACAACTTGTAACGTGCTCAGCTGCATAATTTGTTCGTCTGAGCTACGTGAAAGTGCTTGTACAAAATCTTCCGGCGGTCCTTTTTTCAAAATTTCTTGAGCTGCTACAACATACTCTGTTAAATCAGATTCATCAAAACGGCACGTTTGTAAAATTTCAGCACCGCTTTCTCGTTTCGAATGTATGGTCATAAGACATTCGTCACCTTCACGCCCCACAACAATATAAACGGTTTTTATGCCTATTCCCTGATAGTTTCCTATTTTTGTTTCTTCATAAGGTCTGCATTTCGATAAATGCACAAGAAATTTCTCCGAAAACATATCATTTTCAGTGGCCCAAGCAGGCACTGAAAACATCAAACATAAACATAGAATAAACTTTTTCATATTACCAATCACTTTCTTTAATACGCTCAATATTTGCACCGACGGCTTTAAACTTTTCTTCCAAATGTTCATAGCCGCGATCCAAGTGATAAACACGGTTCACAATAGTTTCTCCTTCAGCCACCAAACCGGCCAAAATCAGCGCAAAAGATGCTCGCAAATCCGTAGACATCACCGGTGCTGCCGACAGTTTTTTTACGCCGCGGACAATCGCCGACGCGTGTCCGTGCACATTAATATTTGCGCCCATACGCATCAATTCCGGCACGTGCATAAAGCGGTTTTCCCAAATGTTTTCCGTTACCAGAGCCGCGCCTTCGGAAACACACATCAACGCCATAAATTGCGCTTGTAAGTCGGTCGGGAATCCCGGATAATAGTCGGTAAACACATCTTCACCGTGCAACACGGCATTTTGTGCATCAACAATAATGCTGTTTGGAGTGGTTTCGATTTTAACCCCCATTTTTCGCAAAATATCAAGCGGTGCCTTCAGGTGTTCGGCATTAGCGTTAATCAACTCTAATCGTCCTTTGGTTATAGCTGCCGCTACTGCATAAGAACCGGCTTCAATCCGGTCATTAATGATTGTATGTGTCAGACCGTGAAGTTTCTCAACGCCTTCAATCGTTAATGTTGAGGTGTTTTCACCTTCGATTCGCGCTCCCATTTTATTAAGCATGTTAATCAAGTCGGCAATTTCCGGTTCTTTGGCAGCATTTTCAATCACCGTTGTGCCTTCAGCCAATGCCGCCGCCATCAAGATATTGCACGTTGCTCCCACCGAAGCAGAGTGGAATGTGACATGCGCGCCTTTCAGACGTCCCTCT
>JAZNQW010000155.1:0-7355 GCA_045590435.1 Alphaproteobacteria bacterium
TGGCGCGAGGCAAAATATTCTTGCAGAAAAGCAGTGACTTCATCATTCTTTTGCTCTATGGAAAAATAAGTTCCGCCGCCGCACGAATCATGAAAGTGCAGGGCAATGCCGAATTTTTCCGACACTAATTTTTTTATTTCAATTACGGTTGCATAATTTATAGCCATATTTATCTCCTTTATTACCGTAAATATAACATGATTTTACATAATGTCCAGTCGCAAAAAAAATCCCCGCCGCAAGGGAGGGGATTAAGATATACAAAATAGCAACCCGCAGATTATACCACCGGATCTCCAGCCGGCGCTTCGTCATCTTCAATAATGGTTGCACCGGTGCCTTCCGTTTCCGGTTTCGGCATAATATCCGGTAACGTGCCAACCGCTTGCTTACGCTTCAGTTTGTTTACAAACTTAATTGAGCGTTGAGCATCCCATTTGCGTTTGCCTTCTTCGCTTTGATAAATCACTTTATAAACTTCAATGGCTTGGTCAAATTCCGACAACTTGGTCAGACAAGAGGCCAATCCGTCATAAAGTTTGTGCGTATAGCGGCCATTTACCACGGCTTGCGCTTTTTTATAGCACTTCAAAGCGTCTTTGAATTTGAACATTTTTTGATAAACATAGCCAATGCTCACCCATGCCTGCAAATCTTGGCTGTTAATATTCAGAATTTTTGTAAAGCATTTCAACGCCGAGTCGTTATCACCCATCAGCTGATAGGTTACACCAATGCCATTCCAAGCCTTAGTATTATATTTATCACCCGACAAAACCTTCTTGAAAAACGAGATAGAACGGTCATATTGTTTCAATTTTTGTAGCGTTACGGCAATGCTCAGCAATGTTTGCGGATGTTTTTGATCAACCTTCATTGCTTCTTCCAATACATCTAATGCTTCCTTATATGAAAACATATGTTGCAGGGCAATAGCTTTACCGTTAAGAGCTTCTAAAGATGTCTTGTCATTTGAAAAAGCCTCATCAAAGCACACAATGGCTTCCTTATACAGACCACGCATGCTTAAAGTAACGCCTTTGTTGTTTAAAACCTCAACCGACTTCGGATTAATTGCCAAAGCCTTATCAAAGCACTCAACGGCATCAGTGTATTTACTCATTTTCTGATAAGCAAAGCCTTGACTGTTCAGGGCTTTCCAAGCGCGCGGATTTTCCTCAATAACCTCCGCAAATTTCTCTACCGCTTCTTCATATTGACCGGCATCCAATAATTCTTGTCCTCTTTTATAAGACGTATTTTCATTCAATTTAACCATTTTTACCTCTACTTTACAAAATAATTACATAAATCGCATAGAATCATTAGTATCATATAAATCTTATTATGTCAAGATTTTTTATATTCGACCTAACTGCTTGAAAATAGGCTTATCTGTGCGAATTTCGAGATATGTGCAAGAAAATTTTTGGCAATTATTTTGTAAGAAATTGCGGTGTTCGGCAAAATATTGCTGGTATTTTGATTGAAATTGGGCACTTCCGGTGTCGAAAACCGTTTTCTGTGTTCCGTCCTGAGCGGCATAAACGCCTCCGACCGGTGCATTTTCTTCAATCGTATCGAAAATATTAATACAAAACACCTTATGCCGACGAGCAATAGCGGCAATATTCTTAAACGAATCTTGGTCAATATTGTAAAAATCACTTAAAATAAAGAAGGTACCGCGTCCTTTATGACTCAATTCAAACATTTTTAAAGCAGAAGAAATATCACCTTGATAATTTTGTGTTAGAATTTCTTTAGATTTCGTTGCAATGGTCCGAAACAAAGAAATCAACATTTTTAAATTATTTTGCGGCTTATAATATGTACTGTTCTTCCCATCAAATAAAAGCAAACCGAAGCGGTCTTTATTGTGCAAACTGATCCAACCGATAAGGGCTGCTAATTTGGCCGCTGTAACGGTTTTTAATTCATGACGTGTGCCGAATACCATAGAAGACGACATATCTAAAAGCACAACAATCTCACGATCTTTTTCTTCATGATAGATTTTACTGTAAGGATCTTTTCGGCGAGCAGTAACGCGCCAATCGATATATCTGACATCATCACCGGGGTTATAAGCACGCACTTCATCAAATTCCATACCACGTCCTTTGAAAGCCGATTTCACATCACCTGCCATCTCAGAGGTAATAATATTCTTTTTTAGGGCCATATACGCAATATATCGTTGCTGTTCAATCAAATCCTGTACGGTAACAGCTAATCCTAGCAGTTCATTTTGCTCTTTTGTTGTAAGTGATCTGAAATCAAAAAAATGCATTCAATTTCCCCAAATTAAGGTAATGGCACTAATTTCAACAGTTTAGCAATAACTTCTTCGTTTGTCAGACCGTTGGCTTGTGCTTCAAAACTTAAAATAATGCGGTGGCGCAAAATTTCAAACACAACGGCATGAATATCTTCCGGTGTTACATAGTCACGACCGGAAAGCCAAGCATGAATGCGTGAACATTTATCAAGTGCAATGGTGGCACGCGGACTGGCGCCGTAAGTAATCACATTTTTAAAGGAAGGCTCATATTTTTCCGGATATCTGGTAGCCATAATCAGTTGCACCAAATATTCTTCCAAAGCTCCGCTACTGTGCACGGAAAATGCTTCTTGGCGTGCAGCCAAAATATCCTTTTCCTGCAGAATACAAGTGGAAGTCTCACGCACATTCGGTAAAACAACTTCTTCTTGTCTGTTTAAATGCAGAATCTTATGCTCAATAGCAGCATCCGGCTGTTCGATTTTAATATACATCAAGAAACGGTCCAGTTGCGCTTCCGGCAAGTTATAAGTACCTTCATGTTCAATCGGGTTTTGTGTTGCCATCACCATGAATAAACGTTGTAATTTATATTGTTTTCCGCCCACACTGACTTGACGTTCGGCCATTGCTTCCAAGAGTGCGGCTTGCACTTTGGCCGGTGCACGGTTAATTTCGTCTGCCAGAACTAAGTTTGCAAAAATCGGTCCCGGTCGAAACTCAAAATAACCGCTGGAGGAAGCAAAAATATCACTGCCGGTAATATCGGAAGGCAATAAATCCGGTGTAAATTGAATACGATTGTAAGCCACATTAATGCATTGTGCTAATGTTTTAATGGCTTTTGTTTTAGCTAATCCTGGTGCGCCTTCCACCAAAACATGACCATCAGCCAACATGGTAATGATAAGTTTTTTGATTAAATCTTCTTGTCCGAAAATATGGCTTTCCATATACTCTTTCAAACTAATGATTTTATCTCTGATTTCCGACATGATGTATTCCTTATAAAAAATTCGGTAAAAGTTTATAAAAAACTTTTCATTGTTATTATTATACGATATTAATATATATAATTTGGAAAAAAATTAAAAACAAGTAAAATATAAGAAGATCAACATGGATGACGATATTTTTGACATAGAAAATGTTTTCAGTGCAACGGAAAGCTCGGCTGCGCCTAAATTATACGATAATATCAGTGCGTTGCGACCGACTATGCCATGGCTTGACGAACTGAATCCGGAACAGCGCCAAGCTGTGGAAACTACGGAAGGTCCGTTATTGGTGCTTTCCGGCGCCGGCACAGGCAAAACAAAGGTGCTGACTACGCGTTTGGCTTATATATTGACACAAATGAAGGCCCAACCGTGGAATTGTTTGGTGGTAACTTTTACCAATCGTGCGGCTAATGAAATGCGCGAACGAGCACAAAAACTAATCGGAGATAAGGCTGAAAGCGTGTGGCTTGGAACGTTTCATAGTATATGTGTTAAAATCTTACGACAACATGCCGCCATTGTTGGATTAAAGCCGAATTTTACGATTTTGGGCGAGGATGATCAAAAAAGGGTTATTAAACAAATTTTGGAAGCGGAAGGTATTGATGATAAAAAATATCCGCCGCAAGCGTTAATGGAAAAAATAGCTCGTTTGAAGGATAAAGGTATAACGGTTGATAAAGTTGAAAATAATTTTCGCTCACAGGTTTTAATAACCGTTTACCAAAAATATCAGGCACGGCTTGTAGAACTAAACAGTGTTGATTTCGGCGATATCCTGCTCGATACTTTGGTTATTTTAATGTCGGATAGCGATATTCTTCGGCATTATCAAGAAAAATTCAAATACATTATGGTGGATGAATATCAAGATACCAATGTAACACAATATTTATTTTTACGCTTATTATCACAACTCAGTCGTAACTTGTGTTGCGTTGGTGATGATGATCAGTCCATATACTCGTGGCGCGGTGCTGAAATCGAGAATATTATGCGCTTTCAAAAGGATTTTACAGATGCTAAAGTCATTCGTTTGGAGCGCAATTACCGTTCAACCGCCAATATTTTAACAGCCGCATCAAGCTTGATTGCCAATAACACAACACGTTTGGGAAAAACATTGCGCTTGGCCGATAACAGTCCGGCTAAACAGGCAAATAACGATAAAATTAAAGTGGTGAGTTTGGACAGCGGTAAAGAAGAAGCCGCTTGGATTGCTGCTGAAATCGAAGTTTTGCGTCGAAACGGTTATGAATATTCTGATATGGCGGTTTTGGTGCGAACGGCGTTTCAAACCCGTGAATTTGAAGAAAAATTCATTGCCGAGGCGATTCCTTATCAGGTTATCGGTGGACCAAAGTTTTATGAACGAGCTGAAGTTCGAGATGCCTTAGCTTATTTCAGGGTGATTATGCAACCGGCAGATGACTTGGCTTTGGAACGCATCATTAATAAACCGACGCGTGGTGTAGGTGCTAAAACATTGGAAAAATTACGGCAAATTGCGCAAGAAAAGCATATTGCGTTGTTAAGTGCGGTGGAAACGGCAATTACCAATGATTTGGTTAGCGGTAAAGTTAAAGCCAACTTATCCGACTTGGTGCGCAAATTCGGCGAATGGCGGCAGATGATGTCGGCGGTATCGTTGCGTGATTTGGCACAGCAGGTATTGGAAGATTCAGGCTATATGGATATGCTCAAAAATGATTCGTCGGCAGATGCACCGGCTCGCATTGAAAACTTGCATGAATTAATCGGCGTGATGGGAGATATCCAACAATATCCTAATCTGGCCGAATTTCTGGAACATGTGGGTTTGGTAATGGAAAATGATAGTGCCATAGACCGTAATAAAGTGATGTTAATGACACTTCATTCGGCAAAAGGTTTGGAGTTCGGTGCTGTTTTTCTTCCCGGTTGGGAAGAGGAATTATTTCCGCACAAGAAAAGCATGGACGAAGGTGGCTCAAATTCTTTGGAAGAAGAGCGCCGTTTGGCTTATGTGGCCATTACGCGTGCTAAGCAAAAATTATATATAACAACCGCAAACAGCCGTTTGATGTATGGAGAATGGCGGCAAATGCAACCATCACGCTTTTTTAATGAAATTCCAACCGATTGCTTGGATATACACACTAATCAGGCAGCTTATTATGCCGGTACTTATACTTCATCATATCAGCCATCTTATCGGCGCTATGGTGGTTATAATAAGAAGAAAAAAACAAACTTTTCAACTAAACCGAGTTACCAGCGTTACGAAGAACCGACGAATGAATATACTTATGAACCTGATGATTATGCGGATTACAGTTCGGAAATGAGCTCACGCACGTCCAGTTTAATTGGTGTCAGAGTATATCATGAAAGTTTTGGTTTCGGTAAAATTACGGCAGTTTCCGGTCAAAGCTGTGAGGTAAATTTCGAGAAATATGGTCGCAAAAAAGTTATGGGAACCTATTTGCGCCGCGCTTAAACAATAAAGGAGAAAAATCATGGAAGTTTCACAAATTCGTAATGAAGATAAAGTCATATACAAGATTAAAGGAAAAATTGATGCCAATGTGCAGCCGGTTTTGGAACAAGCAATGCAATTAGAAGGTGTTAAAGATTTGGTGTTCGACTTTAAAGAGGTGGACTATATTTTTTCTGCCGGTTTGCGTGTATTATTGCAAGCGCAAAAACAAATGAATGCCACCGGTGGTAAAATGAAAATTATTCATGCTAATGAAATAGTCAGAAAGATGTTGCAAATTGTCGGTTTTGACAGCATGATGGATATAGAGTAGCAAATTTAATATTGGTAGCGCGGTTTCAGATGAATCCAGAAATAGCAGCTAACCCCAAGCGCTAACGTTTCGGCAACGATAATGGCAAACCAAATACCGTTTAATCCGAATAAAATCGGTAAGAATAATACACATAAGCATTCAAAAACAAATGTACGTGCCGAGGCAATTATGGCTGAAACAATACCATTATTTAAGGCCGTGAAAAAGGCCGAGGCGTAGATATTAAAACCGGCCAAAGCAAAAGATAAAGCATAAATTTGAAAGCCATGGGCGGTCAGTTTGACCAAATCAGGATCATAGCCGATAAAAACACGAGCCAACCATTCGGCTGAAATTTCGGCGATAATCACTAATAAAATGCCGGTGCAGGCAACTAATTTAAGACTTTTGGAAAATAAATTATGCAATTCAGAATGGTTTTGTGCACCAAAATGGTAACTTACAATCGGATTACTACCGACACCATATCCCAAAAATAGTGATAGAAAAATAAAATTAACATAAGAAATAATACCATAAGCAATAACGCCGCTTTCACCAATAAGGCGCAACATTTGATAATTATACAGCATACCAACCACCGACATGGAAACATTGGAAATGAATTCGCTTAATCCGTTTGAACAAGATTTCCCGAGTGCGCTCAAATAAAGTTTAGTGCGGCCTAAATGCAATAGACTTTTGTTTGGTAAAATGAAATAAATTAAAGGTATACCGCCGCCGATAAATTGGCTGATGGCCGTAGCCCAAGCAGCACCGCTTAATCCCCAGTGCCAGTAAACAATGAACAGTATATCTAAAATAAAATTAATAACACCGGCGGTAATTGTGATGGCAAAACCAAATTTCGGTCGTTCGGCCGTAACCATAAAAGATTGAAAAATTACTTGCAACATCAAAGCCGGAATAGCCGGAAATAAAATATAGGCATAAATTAAACATTCATTCAAAAGTACATCATTAACACCTAAAGCCATAATCATTTGTCGAGCATAAACAATCCCTGTCAGCGCAAATAAAACACCAATGGTAAGTATGGTATATATCAGCAAAGAAAATATTTGATTGGCCTTAAAGGCTCTACCTTCACCCAATGTCTTGGCCACCAAAGCACTGCCACCGCTGCCAAGCATGAACCCGATGGCACCGAAAATCATAATAAACGGCCAAACAATATTCACAGCTGCAAACGGTGTAGAACCCACAAAATGTGACACAAACAAGCCGTCAATAACGCTGTATACGGAAATAAAAAGCACGCCGGCCATCGATGGT
>JAZNQW010000156.1:0-3241 GCA_045590435.1 Alphaproteobacteria bacterium
AGGTTTGGAAAGCATAAAAACTGTCTGAACTCAGAGCCGCAAAAAACGGCTCGGGGAATACAAATCCTTTTTACAAAACAATTAAACCTTGACTTCGGTCAGGGGGCTTATGGTGTATGTCCAAGGCTTGCCGAAAGACCATAGGGGTTCTCTTTATTGTTTTGTAGAATTTTTGTACTCCCTGACCACTTCTCGGTGGTCTTTTTCATTTTAAACTGTAAAAAGGAGAAAACCATGAGACGACCACGCACCCCACATGCTACCGAACTGGATATTTTAGTCGGTAACCGTATTCGAATGGCGCGCAATTTAAGCAAAATAACTCAGGCTAAACTGGCTGCAGCCATGGGCGTTTCATTCCAACAAATCCAAAAATATGAAAAAGGAATAAATTGTGTTTGCGTTAGCCGTCTGTGGGAACTGAGCCGTATTTTACGTGTGCCGCTCACTTACTTTTTTGCTGATGTCATAAAGCCAAAAAACGAACAAATCTCATCTGAAAATATTTTATTGCAAACAGAAACATTGGAACTTGTCGGTAATTATTATCGCATCAACAACCGCATATTGGCCAAACAAATCTTTGATATTATCAAAACCGCAGCCAAATCGGATATTAACAAGATTAAAGAAATAAATTAAATTACCGCCGTTTGATATTTTCCGCCAAATTGATAATCGCCTCGCTGATATCATTCGCCACATTATCAAAAAGTTCATTCTTTTCAAGCATTGCCTCGTCGGCATACAACGTGCGGTTTACTTCCAATTGCAAAGTCCACATATTGCGCCGCGGCTGACAATAATTAAACGTGATAAACGCGCCTGAATACGGGCAATTAAACTCCACATTATAGTTTTTGTTCCAAAACTGACCGGCAAAAAAATCACTGATATCTTGCGGACAGCTTTGCGAAAATAAGTTTCCCAGACAAATATCAATCCCCGAACGGTCATCTATAATTGAGCAAATTTTTGATGGCATGGAATGGCAATCCAAAACCAAACAAAAACCAAACTTTTTTAAGATGGTGTCAATATTTTGCTGTAGCCGCTTGTGATAGACGTCATAAACATTTTTAAGCCGCTCTTGCACTTCGTTATAATCCAAAAGCCCGCCATACAAATTTTCACGCTTAAAATTAATACGGTGCACCACACCAATCCCAACGCGACAATGCTTATCAAACATCACGTCATTATCAGCCGGATAGTTGTAATACATGCTCGGATCCAGCTCTAATTTATCGCGATTCAAATCAATAAATGACCGAGCTACCTCCATTTTCATCATAGGTAAACCGGCATCCACGGCATCCGCAACCAATTCATCCACTAACAAATCTTCGTTACGACGCAATGTTTTAACGTCGCTTTGTACATTTTGCAAAAATTCCGGCGGGAAATAGGTACCGCTGTGCGGAACAGATAAAAGCAAAGGATATTGAGGATTGTCCGTGTTTCTTTCTTTGAACACGGTTAAACCTTTGTAATTTATTTTAAAATTCAGCCTATCCATCAATTTTTTTCCGCTTTATTTTAGCCGCCCGTTTTTTCTTCGTAGACTTTTTTTCCACCGACCAACCGAATTTACCAATTTTTTTGCTCAAACCATAATAAAATCCGTGCGCATAAGCCAACAGCCCGGCTTTTCCCAAATCAAGCGCACCGCTTTTATTAATTAATTCATCATCCACGTTAACCGCTGTTACCTCAGCCAAAAACATGTCATGAGTACCAAATGACGTAATTTCTTTAACTTTACATTCCAACGAAACCGGCGATTCTGCAATTTGCGGCGCTGCCACCGTTGAACATTTGGCAGCCGTTAAACCGGCCAACTCAAATTTATTGACGTCTCTTCCGCTTTTAACCCCGCACAAATCAACGGCTTTGGCTAGCTTCACTGTTGGCACGTTAATTACAAACTCACCGTTTCGGCGGATCAGTTCATTGCTGTAACGCGTCGGTCTGATGGAAACATAAACCAACGTCGGCTCCGTACAAACAATCCCTGTCCATGCCGCCGTCATCACATTTGGTTGCGTCATGGTGCCGCAAGATATCAGCGCCGGCGGCACCGGTGCCAACATTGTTCCTGCTTTCCATGTAACCTTAGACATTTGATTTTCCCATATTTTCAACTCGTAACAGTATACACTACTTTTTAAATAAGTCAAGACCTGCGGCTTTTACCCCGCAGGCCCGACAAGTATCTAGGAATAAAACTATGAAAAAATTTATCATAGACAATTATAATATAACACTGAATTAACTTCAAAAACATAATGCAAAAGCGTTATTCTGCCACCACAAATAGTTTAATAAGTTGAAAAATATCATTGTCAAAATCGTATAAAAGTTTAATCTGAATTCATGGAGAAAAATATGAAAGACATTAATTTGAATAAAATATCGTTTGAAGATGCTTTAATGCAGTTGGAAAACATTGTACGCGAACTGGAAAGCGGAAAAATTAAATTGGATGATGCGGTTGCGGTTTACGAAAAAGCTGTGACCCTCAAAAAATTTTGCGAAGAAAAACTTCAAGCCGCGCAACTGAAAATAGAAAAAATCAACATCTCTGCTGATGGCAACCTTTCAACAGAACCATTAGATAAAATTGAGGAATAAAATGTCTGATATTGTGACTGTTCTAACGGAATTTTCCAAAAAGTTCAATGTGTATCTGGAACAATGTTTTCCTTTGCCGGATGGCGCAGAAAAACGTGTTATTGATGCTATGAAATATTCTGTTATGAACGGCGGTAAACGATTACGCCCCTTTTTATTGTGTGAATGCGCCGCATTGTTTAACGTGCCGCACGAACAATCTTTTCCTGCCGCAGCCTCTCTGGAAATGTTGCATTCTTATTCACTTATTCATGACGATTTACCGGCTATGGATAATGATGATTTGCGGCGCGGTAAACCGACTTGTCACAAACAATATGATGAAGCCACCGCCATTCTTGCTGGTGACGGTTTATTGACCTATGCCTTCCAAACTTTATCCAATGCATTGGAAATTCGACCGGAAATACGCCTGACACTTATTCAACTGCTGTCTGATGCCGCCGGTGCATTTGGTGGAATGGTTGCCGGCCAAACATTAGATTTATATGCTGAACCAACCGATAATTCAACTGAGGCGGAAAAAATCATTTCTCGACTGGAAGAAATGAAAACCGGTCGCTTATTACGCTATGCCTGCGAGGCAGGCGCCGTTTTGGGTAAAGCC
>JAZNQW010000157.1:0-5074 GCA_045590435.1 Alphaproteobacteria bacterium
AGGATTAACCTCTTTTGCCATCGCTATTCTCCTTTAATAAATGTTCTAAAAACGCCTGACATCCCTCACAAATATCGTCATAACTCTCATCAAAGTTGCCGGTATACCACGGATCACGAATGTTGCGCGGATGGTCCGTAAAATCAAGCAGTCGATAAATTTTTCTTTCGGTATCCGGCCCGACAATTTCCAAAATATCGTTAATATTGCTGTCATCCATCGCGATAATATAATCAAAATAAACGTAGTCACGTGGGCGAATTTGCCGTGAATAATGCTCCTCGAACGGAATTTGCATGGCTTTCAGCTTGTCGCGTGTGCCGTGATGAATGCCGGCGTGGCACATTTCGTTAAAACGCTCGGTGGCCGCGGAATCAATATAAAACTGATCCGACAATCCCTTTTCGGCAACCATTTGCTTAAACACAAATTCAGCCATCGGCGACCGACAAATATTCCCCAAACACACAAACAAAACTTTAATCATAAAGATATCTCCCAATCTCAGAGTATATGATTAATTTAAAATTACAAGATTCTTTTTGACATCTCGCATTTTGCGGTGATAATTAAAATAACTGATATTTTCATAAAGGAGAAAAAAATGCCGTATATTGAAGCAAAAATAAGTATTAAACTGGACGAGCGCCAGAAAGATGATCTGCAGAAGAAGCTGACCGGAGCCGTATCAGCCGCGTTCGGTAAACCGAAAGCCTATATTATGGCGTGTATTGAAGACGATAAATCGCTGTATATGGGGGAACGCAAACTCGAAAAAGGCGCTTATATTGCTATTCGCCTGTTGGGTTCGGCATCTAAATCGACATGTCAAAGCTTAACCGGCGAAATTTGCCGCCTTTTACAAAGCGACTACGGCATTAACGGCACAAATGTTTACGTTACCTATCATCCAACCGACCTCTGGGGCTGGAACGGCGGCATGTTTTAATTATTGAGCAAAAATCTATTTTGCATCATATTGTGCCAATAAATCTTTCCAAACCTGAGGCGCGTTAGTTTCATCGAAATAGTTTTTCAGAAAATTAACAATTACCTCGTGTCTTTTTTCCATACACTTGCGCCCGGGTTCGGTTAAAGCCATATCACGCAGCCGAAACAACTTATCAAAAAAGTGATTGACTATCGGACAAAATTTTATTTGCTTATATTTTGCCGCATCCATTTCCAGCGGCAGATAATCGGGATCAAAAAAAGGTTCTTTGCCACCTGAGCGATAAGCGCGATATTCAATACAACGAATAACCCCGATGATACCCGTTGCATCGGCCATATCGGCGTCGGAAACAATTTTACCCTCTATACAATCGGGAACAATTCCGCTCAGACGTTTGCTGTACCCGATTGTTTTAACGATTTTGAGACAGTTGTCGATAAAATCGTTGTCAAATCCCGAATTTGCCAGAATACGGCGGGTATTTGTTAACAAACGTGCGTTTTCTTCGCCGAATATTTTATAATCATCACAATCGTGCAACAAAGCCGCGGCCGCAACCAAATCTCGATTAGCTTGAGGAAGCTCATTACAAAAATTCATGGCATTTTCGTAAACACGAAAAACATGTTTATCGTCGTGACCGCTCAAATCACTGCTCAGTAATTCCGAAACAGATTGTTTTATGTATTCAATAGCGGTCATATCAAATCTCCTCTGTCGATCACTTTGGCATAAAAAGTTCAAAAAGGCAAGATTTTTAAGTTTCAAAACAACAGAAAATAATACATAACAAAGCAACGAGATTTTCTTTTCGCTTTAATCCACGACTTATCACACTCATTCTCTTATACTTACCGACATACTTTCGTCTGGCTTGCGTTTTTAAATTCCGCAACCCAACTAAATAATATAAATCTTATTTAGAAAAGGAGCAAAAATGGATTTTAAGGAAGTTATACCGATTATGGCGCTACGTAAATTTGATGCAATGTGCCTGCATAATAAGTATTTACACCGAAACAAAGAGTTTCAGCAACAGATTTTATCTTGGGCAGCGGATGTGCTTGCCGAAGCCAGAGAATACTGGAAAGAATTACATAATGATACTATTGAATCTGTTATAGAATGTCATACGCGCTCAGAGGCCAAACGAAAATCAGACATTAAAGACCAAAAGTATGCGCCATTTCGGGAATATCTTAAAAAAGTTCAACGAGAACAGTTTGATATTGCTTTGCAAAATGGCTACAAACTGACGGCAAACAGTTTTGTTGAATGGTTCTTAGCAAATAAAGCAAATGAAATGCAAATACCTTATGTTGAGCAGAATCAAAAAAACAAATTGAGGCAATTGGCACAACAAAATAATCGCGAATTTAAAAAGCTTCTGCATGATAAAGCTTAATTTCCGCATGATGTAGGGCATATACAGGTCATTTGTTTCCTGTTAGAGTTTTAATCTGAATAATAATTTAAACTTTTAATAGGAGGATAAAATGCCAATACAATTATTACCAACTGCGGTAAGTTTATTAAAAAAACAATTAATAAAAACTGGAGGTAAAAAAGCTTTTTCCGGAGCAACCGGAATAGATTTAGGGATAAAACCATTAAACGAAAATGAAGATGAAACGGTAAATCTTTTGAGAGAATATCAAAATCCAAATTCACCTATGGCTCAGAATGTCAGCGAGATGGATTTCATTCATGCGATTTCAGATACCAATTCACCTTTATATAAGGATGTATCTGATTGGACAAATGCTGATTTAGCAAATGCGTATAATTCACCTCTTTACAAATACAATAAAAAGTTGCAAGATAAAACTCGTGAATACATCCAAACAAAGTGGAAATAGCTTGAAAGGATTTGAAATGCCTAAATTCGGAAGTAAGTTGATTGATGTCGCAAAATTTTGGATATACTGGATTATAATCGTTACACTAACGATAGGTTTGTTCTTTGCTTTTCTGGAAAATACTCCTTTTGAAGGAGATGATTTGGAGTTTTATTTAAAAAACAAAGAAACATTAAGATATAACTTTCGGATATTTGCCGTTATATCGTTTGTATTGACCTATATCTTGGCTAATCCGCTGATAAACCGCTTTTACAAAAATAAAACTTTAAGTTCCGGAAAACGGCTTTTGTGGCAAACATTGATTTATTTCTTAATATTGATAGTAATAACGACAATTTTTTGCTTAATTTAAAGGTATCCGGTTTCGCCTTTGGGATATGTCTCCCCAGTATATGGCACATTTTGGAACAAAAATCGAGATATGACTGCAATTATCTCTTACCTCCGAATGCTCGCAGAAGATAATTATGAATTCTATCAAAGAACAACCGATTGACAAATTGGTTATTCTTTGATTATATGAACTTAATGATTTTACAACAAAGAGACATTATATGCATAAATTACAGCACTTTTTTCTGTTTGTTTGAATTTAATGGATAAAATTGCATACTGCATTTTATTATGTACTGTTGGTGGAATATTACTAAATCTTGATTTTTTTGCTATAGATACAAATCAATATGACAACGAAATCGTAACTTCATATAAATGCCTGAGATATTTATTTTTATCTATCGCAATATTAACACTTTTATTCTTGTTAAAAAAGAAATATTCAAAAATCATATATATCGAGATGATTTTGTGGCTTATTCTTTTTGTATTGGCTCCATATTTATTTCATCAAATACTATCTGTCTCCCAAGCATATAGTAATGTAACATACATTAGGAGCTTCAAATGAGGAAAACTTTTTGGCTTTTATGGTGTTTTTTCGCAACATTTTGTGTTCTACATTATGTTTACATGTTTTTCAATACTGATAATTTGAAGATTATAAATATTGAACATTTATTTTATATATCTCTGCTTTTATTGTCTGCTATCAGTATGTTAAAGATTACGAAAGGTAAGATATTATTATTTTTCTTATGTTTTTTATCTTTATCGCATATATACTTTATTCCTGAATTTGAAGAAATTACGGCATTGGAAAATTGTAATGAAGGAAAATGTGAACAAGCCATAAAGATGGGAATTGTAAAAATAGAGAATAATGTTGTTGTCTATATTCCTAAAAGAGAAAGATGAAATTATAAAACGTCAAACAATGTGGCAAATCTCAACAAAGTTTAACATTTTTATTTGCGGCATTTTAGCCAATATTCGATAAATTTTACTCGCTTTTTTCGAGAACTATTCGGGAATATTTCGATAAATTATTGTCGCAATTTGTTTCTATATTTATCCGCGAGTGCACTAACTTCCGCCACTTGCTTTTCTGCAAACAGAGCATATCCGGACGATAATACCAATACTTATGGTCGTTCCGGATTTTCAATTCATGGCGGGTTAACCAAAGGTTCTGCCGGTTGTATTGATATTCCGTGGCAAACCGGAAAATTGAACAATTATCTTGATGATTGTCAAGATTCTGTGCCGGTATATGTTAAATATCCGAAGAAATGGTAAAAAAACAAAAGGCAAGGAAAATTCCCTTGCCTTTTGTTTATATTGTTATAATATTGTAATAATTACAACTTTTAGGATTAAAAGATGTTTCAAGAAAAAATAAGACAGACTATGTCACAAACATTTAAACTCTTATGGCAGTTCAAGTGGTATATTGTTGGATATTTGATATATTACAGTATATTTATTGTAGAATATTTTAATCCACCTGCAGCAGATGACCCGATATTAAATTATGAATACACACACGGTGCGTGGAATTATATCAATCAAGAAGTATATATTCATAGTATGAAATTATATTCCATTATTGATATTCTGATATTTTTCATTGGCACAAGTAACATGCGCAATCATCCGTTGTTGGCAAAGATTATATTTTTATCTCCGTGGATAGTTATGTTGTTGGGAACATTCGTTATAATATGTGAGTGGTTATGGGGATTACAGAGTTAAATATGTTTAAAGAAAAAATTTCAGCATTATTCCTGTAGTCAATTAGGAGGTATCATGAAAGAACAATCACGCGAATATTGGAAAGATACCCTGTGGGATATTGTAATTGCTGTTATTTTGTTGTGTTTATCTATAAAATTAGGAATAGATGACTTTATTGATGCTT